>JAPCJK010000018.1 GCA_027886975.1 Nitrososphaerota archaeon | reverse complement strand
TGGCATGCGGACTTCATGGGGGGAACAGGCTAGGTGGGAACTCGCTTTCTGACATCCTCGTTTTTGGGAGACGAGCTGGAATTGCGGCTGCCGAATCCGCCCAGAACGTCGAGATGCCAGACGTCGCCGACTCTGAAGTCCAGGTGGAGATTGACAGAGTCCTGTCTCCATTCTCGAGGACATCGGGCGCAAACCCTTTTCATGT
Organism: Nitrososphaerota archaeon; assembly: GCA_027886975.1. Lineage (GTDB taxonomy): Archaea > Thermoproteota > Nitrososphaeria > Nitrososphaerales > Gagatemarchaeaceae > UBA183. The sequence continues at coordinate 27,517 of JAPCJK010000018.1, read as the reverse complement.
GAAAGAGGAGATTGCGAAAAACATGTGGGAGCACGTTGGCATTGTAAGGAACGATAAGGACCTGGGGGCTGGGCTAGAAGAGGTCGAAAGAATCAAAAAAGAAGCGGCGAACGTCTGCGCGGTGGGGGTACGGGCCTACAACCAATCGTGGCTCGATTCCCTGCAAGTTTGGGATATGCTTCTCGGGTGCGAGGCGATAATCAGGTCTGCCTTGGAGCGCGAGGAGAGCAGAGGAGCTCATAGCAGGTCAGACTTCCCCGACAAGGACCCGAAGTGGCTGGTGAACATTATTACCGTTGATAAGGCCGGTGAAATGGTCCATGAGTTCGTGCCGGTGGAGAATCCGCCTCCAGAGCTAGAGGCCCTGATAAAGGAGTAGACGCGTTGAGCCAGAAGACAACGATCCAGATGAATACGGGCACGGTGAAACTGAAGATACAGAGAGGCCTTGGGGCAGATCCATCGACCACGAGATATGATACCTTCGAGGTCCCTCATGAGGATGGGATGGTAGTTCTCAACGCTATCCACTACATACAGGCGAACATCGACCCTTCTTTGGCAGCAAGGTGGAATTGCAAAGCGGCTAGGTGCGGCTCCTGCTCCGCTGAGATAAACGGAAAGCCACGGTTGATGTGCAAGACCCGCGTCGATACAATCGAGGGTGAAATTACGGTGGAACCCATGAAAGCGTTCCCAAGGTTAAGAGACCTGGTGACTGATGTGACAGAGAACTGGAGGGTCGCCGCGATGATTCCTGCCTTTAGCCCGAGGCTGACGGCGGGGAAAGAGTGGAGGTTCTACCAGAAGGATGTGGACAGGTCGAGGGAGTTTAGAAAATGCATCGAATGTTTCCTCTGTCAGGACGTATGCCATGTCATCCGGGAACACGAATCAGACTACATCGGTCCCAGGTGGGTGGTGAAGGCTGCATCACTGGACATGCATCCGATGGATGGGCTCAACAGGTCGAAGTTCTTGAAAGATGCCGGGGGCCTGGGCTATTGCAACATCACTAAATGTTGCCAGGAAATCTGTCCGGAACACATAGTCATAACCGATGACGCGATAATCCCAGAGAAGGAACGTGTCGTAGACAGGCACTACGACCCGCTGCTGTGGGTATACAGGCACCTTCCCAGGAATGAGGTCCAATTCGAGGCGCAGACGAAGAGGGTCCTGAAGCTTGTGTTCTGGGTGGCACTGTTGGCGCCTGTCGTCTTGGTCCCAGCGTACTACCTGCTGAAGGCGCTGGGGCTGGCGCCCTAGAAGCTCGTCCCTATTTCGGCAAGACCGAAACAATCAGGAAGAGGAAGCCGATGAAGACGATGGCCGTGATTTCAGCCTGTGGGGCCCTAATCGAGTTGGCCGCGAGGCCTCCCAAAAGGATGATCAGTAGGCCGAGGAGGAAGAGCGGATACCTGGCCCTTTTTGGCATCCGATGCTTGCTGCCTATCATAATCAAAACCTCAGCAAAGTCGCGTCAATAGGCAGGCCGGCAGCTACGCCGCGGAGATAGAGGTCAGCGAAGAAGATCGTGAGCAGGCTGATCCAGGATAACGCCTCATGACGCTTGTTTAGCCAACTCTGCTTGTCGTACACTTCCTTTCTCAATCCCCCAGTCGCGACGCAGCTGTAACAATTGATGTTGCCACCGATGATGTGTCTGAAGGCGTGGCAGGACAGCGTCCAGGCGGTAAGGGTGAGCGCGTTCACCAGAAGGATGATGCTTCCGATCCTGAGGGCGAAGCCGCCCGAAAACGCCAGCGAATACAAGAAGTCATAGTAGAAGAACGGCAGGATTGCAAGTCCTGCGTAAAGGAAGTACCTGTGGAAATTCTCGAGCTGGAACAAAGCATTTCTCTCTCCCGTATATCGTCTCGAAGTTGACTCTCCCCTGTCGGCGTTGGCGCAGCCAAGTGGATGGTTGAAGATGTGCCTGTGGTAGTCCTTCCTGTAAGCGTAGCAGGTAAGCCTGAACGCTCCCGGCAGAGGTACAATCAAGATGGTGGGGCTGTAGAATGGATCGATGTACCTTGCGAACTCTGCGACGGGAAAGGCCGTGAGCGCCCAGAACCCGAGAGTCAGCACCGCGATGAAGGACCAGAGTCTCCAGTTGGGCTCGAGCAATTCGTACGGGAAGAGCAGCCTCCGGTCGGATTTCATCCGAGCTTCTCCTTGGCGATGGCCAAGGTCATGAGTGGCTAAAAGCCCTTCCGATGAGATTGCCAAGAAGGAGTGTGCATAGTATTATATCCGACGTCATGGCCATGGCTGAAATTGAGGAGGTAGCTGAAGAATGATCAACCCCCTGCACTGGGTGGAGAGCCACATCCCGCGGACCCAGGCGCAACTCGAATTGGAAATCAGGTACATCCTGAAACTGGCGTTCTGGGTGGCCCTCCTGGCGCCTGTCATCTTAGTGCCAGCGTTCTACCTGCTTCTCGCAGTCGTACGATGAACAACGTTTACGCCGGGAGTTCTCAGGTCATAGGGTCAGAGGCTTCAGGGTCGTCATAGTGAGCGCCCAGATAGCCGTAGACTCCTGTCTTCAACACCTTCATTCCTAGCAGGGCGCACTTGACCCTGGACGGCCCTAGTTCGGGGTCCCCAAGTAACTTGAAGACGTCTTCCTTGGCGACTTCCTTCACCCAGTCGAGCTGCTTGCCCTTGGCGAGCTCGGTTAGCATCGAAGCAGAAGCCTGGCTTATGGCACACCCCTTCCCGGTGAACTTGATCTCTTCGATTTTCTTTCCGTCGCCCACCCTAATCTGCATCTCGATCTCGTCCCCGCAGAGGGGATTGGTGTCGCGCGAATCGATATCGAACTTCTCGAGTTTTCCGAAGTTCCTCGGGTTCCTGTAGTAATCGAGGATTAGCTCGCGGTAGATGTCCGCGCTGCTCATACCTTGAAGATGGCACCTGCCTTTTCGAGGCCTGCCTTCAGCACATCGACGTCGTCGTAGGAATTGTAAACGTGGAAGCTTGCCCTGCTCGCTGCGGCTACGTCGAGCCATCGCATCAACGGCTGTGCGCAATGATGCCCCGAGCGAATGGCTATCCCCTCCTCGTCCAAAATAGTCGCCAGGTCGTGCGGATGAACGTCTGCAAGGTTGAATGAGATCACACCACCCTTCTTTCTCGGGTCGGTGGGTCCGTACGGATGGAAGCCCTTCACCTTCGCCAGGGTCTCCAACGCATATTCAATCAACCTGACTTCGTGCTCCCTGACCTTGTCCATCCCGATTGCCGACAGATAATCTACCGCCGCCCCAAGGCCGATTGCATCGGCTATGTTTACGGTGCCAGCTTCGAATTTATAGGGGACATCGTTCCAGGTGGAATGGTCAAGGAAGACCTCCTTTATCATCTCGCCCCCGCCGTGGAACGGTTCCATGCTTTCCAGAAGTTCCTTCTTCCCTGCAAGAGCTCCGATGCCCGTAGGGCCCAGCATCTTGTGACCTGAAAAAGCGTAGAAGTCGCACCCGATCGACTCGACGTTCACTGGCATGTGTGGGACCGACTGGGCACCGTCGACGACGGTCGTCGCTCCAGCACGCCTTGCCTTGGTGCATATTTGCGCGACGTCGTTTATTGTTCCAAGGACATTCGAACAATGGGTTACGGCAACAAGCTTCGGGGACTCCTTCAGCAGTTCTTCGTACTGGCCCATGTCAAGAGTCCCGTCTTTGTTGAGGCCCACGAACTTCAGGGCAGCTCCTTTCTTGTTCGCGAGAAGCTGCCAGGGGACTATGTTGCTGTGGTGCTCCATTAGTGTCGTAACCAGGGTGTCGCCCTTTCTCACGTTCTCCTCTCCCCAGGCGAACCTGATCAGGTTCGTGGCTTCTGTGGTCCCCCTTAGGAGGACGAGCCCCTTCGCGGGAGCGCCAACGAATTTCGCCACCTTCCCTCTCGCGGCCTCGTAGGCGGCAGTGGCTTCCTCTCCGAGGGTATGGACCGACCTGTGGATGTTCGAATTGTACCTGGAGTAATAATCGACCAAGGCATCTATGACGACCTGTGGCTTCTGGGTGGTGGCCGCGTTATCAAGGTAGACGAGCCTCTTGCCGTGGACCTCACGCCGAAGGATAGGGAAGTCCGCCCTGATTCTTTGTACATCAAGAGGTTCAGTCTTCAGCAATCCCTTTGAAAACCTCCATCAGACTTCGACAAAAATCGTCTCACCCTGTATTTTAACATTGAAACGCTGCAAGGGCACGGTCGCAGGCGGGTTCATGACCTGTCCCGTTTTCAGGTCGAATTGTGAAAGATGCAATGGACAGATGACTCTGTTCTCTAGCACGAAACCAAGGCCGAGGTCCGTCTCTTCGTGTGTGCATGTACCACTCACTGCTGAAACCTCCCCTCCGAGATTGGCGAGCAGTATGTGAGTCCCCTTCAAATCCACTGCTGAAATCGAACCTTCAGGCAGGTCTGAGACCTTCATGGCTGAAACCATTTCTCCCATCGGCAGTTCACCTGTACTTGTAGTGTCTTTCGAATATGTCCTCAGTCTGTTTGACCTCGGGGGTGATCTCGCCCGTCGCGGCTAGAAGAGTCTCCCTGTCGACGAGCCTCCTCTTTGCTCCTTGCCATTTACCCTCGATCATGAACCTGGCCCCCTCCCTCGTCTGCTCGATGGGTATCCGTGACAGGACAGGCTCGAAGAATCCCAGGACGACCATCTTCTTTGCCTCGTCCTGAGGAAGGCCCCTCGCCATCATGTAGAAGAGCTGTTCTTCATCTATCTGAGCGACTGAAGCTGAGTGAGTCGCTTTGACTTCGTTGTTGTCAATGTCCAAACTTGGGACTGCGTTTGACTTCGCGGTGCGGTCGAGAATCATGGCATGGTGGGCCAGGTAGGACCGCGAATTCCTCGCTGCGTTTGTTATCTTGATCATCCCCTTGAATATCGATTGCGACTCGCCCTTCAGCACCCCTCTGGCGTGGACCGACCCCGTGGTGTCCTGGCCAACGTGGACTAGGTTCGTCTCGAAGTCGTACCTCTGATTGGCGTCGGTGAAGAATATCTCGTAACCCTCCGCAAAACATCCTCGTCCGTTGAGGAGGAAGTTCATCCTCGAACGGGAGACCGAGGAACCCAACACGAGCGAGCTTACCGTGGCCTTGGAGTCGTTGACAGTTTCAATTGCCCTGTTCGAAACGTGAGTTGTCTGGTCGTCCAGGAGCTGGATGGATGAAAAATCAACATGGGCCCCCGTCCCACTTCGTATCTCCGAGGTCGACGCTACCAGGGCCGGGCCCGCCGGACCCTTGGAGTACAGTTCTTCAAGGAAAATGAGCTTCGACTGCTCCTCGGCATAAACCAGTGTCTGGTCGACGACCGCAGTTCTGGGCGAATCCAGCAGAAGCATCCTGCGGAGTGGACGTTCAAGAACTACGCCCTTGGGGACGTGTATGAAGGTACCGCTGTTGAAGAATGCGTTTACGAAGGCTGCGTACTTGTCGGCTTCCGATTTCACCAGTCTCTGCTCTACAAGCTTCCTGAGCAATGCCTCGTCCTCGTGAAGCGCGTCATGGAACGACATCAGCTTGACTCCCTTTGACGCGATGTCCTTGCTCAGGTCTACGTGTACCTGGGTCTCGTTCGCCTGAAGCATGATGTCGCTCTCGTTGCCTGTGAGGAACCCTTTGAAGTAACTCCTGAAATCGACCTCGCTCCGTCCGGGGACCATCCTGAAGGGTTCGATGGGGAAGTCGAAGGTGCTTGCGTACTTGGTGTAGAGTGGGTTCTTTTCAGGGGGGGAGGAGACGAATTCCCTGAACGCCTCGCGCCTTGCTTTCTCTAACCACTCCGGCTCGTTGAGAGAGCTCGAAATGGCCCTGACCAGGTCTTCGTCGAATGAGGACATTGTTGTCTGCGTCAAGTCAGATCACGCCCGACCCGCCGGCTCCTAGCCGACGGCGTTGGTCATCTCGATGGACATCAGGCGGTTGAACTCGACCGCATAGGTCATTGGAAGCTCCTTCGCGAAGGGCTCCAAGAACCCGTTGACAACCATGCTCAGAGCGTCCCCTTCTGAAATCCCCCTCGCCATCAGGTAGAAGAGCTGCTCCTCCCCTACTTTGCCTACGCTCGCTTCGTGGGTGACCGTGGCGTCGTCTTCCTGGATCTCCATGTATGGATAGGTGGCCGTGGTGCTCTTCGAATCAATCAGCAAAGCATCGCACCTGACCGTTGACTTCACGTTCGTTGCTCCCTTGGCGATATGAAGAAGCCCGCGGTAGGCCGTGTGCCCGCCGTCCTTCGACACGGACCGGGAGATGATCTTGGAGGTAGTATCCTTGGCCAAGTGAATTGCCTTTCCGCCGGTGTCCTGAACCTGCCCCGCCCCAGCGTAGGCGACTGAGATTATGTCGGCCTTGGCCCGGGGCCCGAGGAGGTAAATCGAAGGGTACTTTCTGGTTAACCTTGAACCGCCGTTGAAATCGACCCACGATACTGTCGCGTCCTCGTAGGCGTGGGCGCGCTTGGTGACCAAATTGTAGACGTCTCGGGACCAGTTTTGCAGGGTGGTGTACTTCACGGTCGACCCCTTGCGTGCCACGATCTCGACGATGGCGGAGTGGAGCGACTGCGAAGAGTAGACTGGGGCGCTGCAGCCCTCGTTGTAGGACACCTCGCTGTAGGGCTCCGCAACAATGAGTGTTCTTTCGAACTGCCCCATGTTCCTTGAGTTGATTCTGAAATATGCTTGCAGAATCATTGGGACCTTCACTCCCTCCGGGACATAGACGAAGCTCCCTGCCGACCAGACCGCCGTCTGGAGGGCTGCGATGTAGTTGTCCTGGTATGGCACAACTGTCCCAAAGTACTTCTTCATGATGTCCGGGTATTCCTTCAATGCGGTGACCGTGTCCGTGAAGACGACTCCTTGTTTCTCCAGGGCGCCCTGGATGCTGTGGTAGACTGCTTCGCTCTCGTAGATCGCTCCGACTCCGGCCAGGAATTTCTTCTCTGCATCCGTAATGCCAAGCTTGTCGTAGGTGTTTCTGATGTACTCTGGGAGCTGGTCCCACGAATCGGCGGCTCGTTCAGTGGGCCTTGCATAATACTGGAAACCCTGGAAATCGATGTCGGCGAGCTCCGGGGCCCATGCCGGCGGTTTCATGTCGAGGAAGTGCTTGAGAGCCTTCATCCTGACTTGCTCCATCCATGCGGGTTCGTCGTGAAGCCGGACGATCTCTTGTACGACGCGCTCGCTTAGTCCCTTGGTCCCCTTGACAGCGTAGGATTCGATTGGGTCGCTGAACCCATACTTCTCCTTGTAGTCGTCCGTTACTATTTCGGTCTTGGAGGCCAATCTTGTCTCACCCTAGAATATAACATAGGTTATAGCCCTTGTTAAAAGGCTTATGCCCCTTGCTGGGCCAGCTGCTCCTCTTCCTTGTACCCCTTAATCCAGGTATACCCCTTCTCTTCCAGGAGCCTGGACAGGTCTTCCCCGCCTGACTCGATTACCCGGCCCTGGAACAAAACGTGAACGAATTGGGGCTTTACGTATTTCAGGATCCGTTGGTAGTGGGTAATCAAGAGAGTCCCGGTTTCGGGCCCTGATACCTTGTTTATGCCCTCCGCCACAATTCTCAGGGCGTCGATATCGAGCCCAGAGTCTGTTTCGTCGAGCACTGCAAATTTCGGCTGCATGAGCGCCATCTGAAGAATCTCCGCTCGCTTCTTCTCCCCTCCCGAGAACCCCTCGTTCAGATAACGGTTTAGGAATGATTCGTCCATGCTCAGCATCTTGAGCTTCTCGGCGACCACTTCCTTGAACTCGAAGATGGTAGGTGGTTCAGTGCCCGGAGGCCTGGAATTGTTGTAGGCCGCACGCAGGAACGAGAACATGCTTACCCCCTGAACGCTGACTGGATACTGGAATGCGAGGAAGAGGCCCTTCTTGGCACGTTTGTCAGGGGTCAGGCCAAGGATGCTCTCCCCGTCGATGAGCACCTGTCCCGATGTGACCTGATACTTAGGGTGTCCCATCAGCGTATAGGCCAAGGTGCTCTACCCGGACCCGTTGGGGCCCATCAGGGCGTGAGTCTCTCCCTGGGAGACGGTCAGGTCGACCCCCCTCAGAATTTCCTTTCCCTCGACTGAGGCATGCAGGTTTTTTATCTCAAGCTTCAAGATATGAAAGACCCGCTCCGAGTGGCTGTATTTAATTGTTATAACGTATGTTATATTGGATACCAGTTTAGCCTAGGACCAGAGACCGCTCGTCTTCCTCGCGACTGCCTCGAGGAATTCTCTGTCCACGGACGAGAAGGCATCAAGCTGGTCGCTGTCGATGTCTATTTCTCCGACCACCTGTCCCTGGTCTGAAATGGGGACGACGATCTCGGACTTCGTCGAAAGAAAGCATTGAAGATAGCGGGGGTCCTTGCTTACGTCCGATACGATTTCGGTCCTTCCCGCCTTCGCGGCGAATCCGCACACTCCTCTACCGATCGGGATTCGGACATGTTCAGTTGCGGCAGGCCCGGCCCAAGCGTCGAGGACAAGGTCGTTCCCTTCGACGATGTAGATCCCCACCCACGAGTAGGTCGGGACGGTCGAATTGAGCAGTTTGACCAGCGCATCTCTTGCCTGCTTTCCCCCGGAAGACCCTATGGCGGCGTCGATTCTCACCAGGAACTCCTTGGCCTGATCCCTACTGAGCCTAGCGGTGGCGCCTTTCAAAGACCCGATTCGCCCTTTGCGGGAGTTATTTATCTCCGACTCTGCTCATCGGCCCGTTTTCGATTGCGAACCTGTATGCCAATCCTGCAATCAACGCCCCTAATATTGGACCGACAGCGTAGATGTACCAGTAGCCTGGGTAGAAACCTCCTGCGACCATGGGACCGAAAGCCCTGGCGGGGTTCATGGCCGCACCCGTGAGGTTTCCCGCAACGAGCACTTCGGCGAGGACAGCCAATCCGATTCCGAGGCCCCCTATGCGCGGCGCCCTTGAGTCAACCGCTGTGCCATACACCGCGATGACCAGCACAAAGGTGAGCAGCGCCTCGATTGAGATTCCCTGCCAGACGCTCAAGATGCCGTTGAGTGTCGGAGCACCCCATTGCACATGGCTCCCGAGGGCCGAGGGAAACGAGACAACCAGAGCGAAACCAGCGGCCGTGGCACCCACCAGCTCGGCCACTATGTACGGGACCACATCTCTGGAAGGGAGCTTCTTCCCCACCCAGAGCCCCAGTGTGACCGCAGGATTCAGAACACCTCCCGATATTCCCATGGTGGCCGAGACTGCCATGGCAAGGCCGAGGCCATTCGCCAGGGCTGCGATAAGCAACTGCGCGCCTGCGTCTGGGTTGAGAAGACTGGCTGTGCCTATTGCCGAGCCCGCTCCAACTACGACGAACACGAAGGTACCGAAGACCTCGGCGGCAAGTTTCTTGGAGAGGCTAGGAGCAGAAGACAACCGCAATGGCTGGATGACTCAGAAGGCCACTTAAGAATTCCCGCGGAGGGGGCAGGTTTTCGAAGTTAGCGCCTCATCGCACGATAACTCTTATAAACCATTGGTTGTATACTCGCCACTGATATGTCAGCAACTGGACAACCCATCATTATTCTGAAGGAAGGTTCCGGCGAGTCGAGGGGAAGAGAGGCTCAGAGGAACAATATCGCTGCCGCGAAGCTAATCGCAGAGGTAGTCAGGACGTCCCTGGGGCCGAGGGGGATGGACAAGATGCTCGTAGATTCGATGGGAGACGTGACGATCACGAACGACGGCGCGACGATGCTGAAGGAACTGGACGTCCAGCATCCGGCCGCGAAGATGATGGTAGAGATAAGCAAAGCAACCGACAACGAGGTCGGGGACGGAACCACGTCTGCGGTCGTGGTGGCCGGGGCCCTGCTGGAGAAGGCTGAGGAACTGATCGATAAGGAAGTCCACCCAGTCGTTGTGGTTGACGGTTACTCGAGGGCGGCGGACAAGGCGACGAAGATTCTCGAGGAGATCGCAGAGAAAATCGACCCCGAGAACAGGGCTGATCTCTTGAAGGTGGCAAACACTAGTATGCTGACGAAGCTCGTGAACGAGGACTCGCCCCATCTTTCTGGGATCGTCGTCGACTCGGTTTTGGCGGTCGCGGAGAAGAAAGAAGGGGGATTCAAGGTGGACATCGACAACGTCAAGGTGGAGAAGAAACCAGGCGGAGCTTTGACAGACACTCGAATGATCAAGGGCATCGTCCTGGACAAAGAGGTTGTGCACTCGGGGATGCCGAGGAAGGCAGACGAGGCCAAAATCGCACTCGTAAACTCGGCACTTGAAATCGAGAAGACAGAATTCTCTGCGGAAATTCGGATCAACGACCCTCAGCAGATGCAGCAATTCATGGATGAAGAGAGCAACATACTCAAGGGAATGGTCGAGAAGGTCAAGGGTTCTGGCGCGAACGTACTCATAACCCAGAAGGGAATAGACGACCTGGCTCAACACTTCCTAGCAAAAGCCGGGATACTTGCAGTCAGGAGAGTGAAGGAGAGCGACATGACGAAGCTCGCAAAGGCGACCGGGGCAAGGATAGTCACTAACCTGGACGACCTAAATTCAAAGGACTTGGGCTACGCTAAGTTGGTGGAGGAGAGGAAGCTCGAAGACGACAAGTGGGTATTCGTCGAAGGTTGCAAAAACCCGAAGGCCGTGACGATACTCGTCAGAGGCGGGACCCAGAGGATAGTCGACGAAGCCGAACGCGCCCTTCATGACGCGCTGATGGTCACGAAGGACGTGGTTGAGCTTCCCGCGGTCGTGGCAGGGGGCGGGGCTCCCGAAGAGGAGGTTTCGGTCCAAATCAGGAACTGGGCGCAGAAGCTTTCGGGCAGAGAACAATTGGCGGCGTTGAAGTTTGCCGATGCAATGGAGAGCATCCCCATGACCCTCGCTGAGAACGCAGGAATGGACCCAATCGACACCCAGGTTGACATGAGGGCAAGGCACGGGAAAGGAGAGAAGTGGTACGGAGTCGATGCGCTGAATGGAAAGGTAACCGACATGTACGCGAAGTCGGTGTGGGAGCCCCTGGCAGTGAAGCTACAGATACTGCGTGCAGCCACCGAAGCGGCCTGCATGATATTGAGGATCGATGATGTGATAGCGGCGAGCAAGATGAGGGCTCCACCAATGCCGCCAGGAGGCGGTGGCGGGATGGGCGGCATGGGCGGAATGCCCCCAATGTGATAGGTTAGAACACCCTCAAACGAGTTCGACTTCCGCGAAGCTCTCGCCCGACTTCGACGCTTTGTCGAAGAGCATGCTGGCCACCGCTACGTCCTCTAAGGCGACTCCTCCAGATTTGAACAGAGTCCTCCCTCTGGGTTTGAACTTTCTTCCCACTACATCCTTCAGCTCGACGGCGGAATCCCAGGAGAATCTTCCTGCCTGTGTCGCTTGGATGAGGTCGCCGTATTCGACCTTGGCCTGGAGGAGGTCGTCAACCACGACAGTCCCGAAGGCGGCCACTGCCTCAGGCGCGATTTCTGCATGTTCAGGGTTGTTGCCACCGCAGAGGTTCAGGTGCTCAACTCCATTCAACGACCGGTCGTCGAGGAACGGCTCCGTTGCGGAGGTGATGGCGCACGCCACCTGCGACCCGTCGAGGGCTTGTTGGGGGGAATCGAAGGCATTGGCCGTGAAGCCGAGTCCGACGAGCTTTCGCGCGAAAGCTTCCCGGTGTCCAGGGTTGGGGCTCCAGACCCTAACTTCCTGCACCGATGTTACTGCGCTGACGGCGAGCACCTGAGTTAGCGCCTGCTTCCCCGAACCGAAGAGTGCCAAGGTCGCCGACGGTTTGCCGTACAGGTGCTTGGTTGCAACCCCAGAAACTGCTCCGGTCCGGAACCTTCCGAGGTAGTCCGCTCCCATCATCGCAAGCGGCGTGGAGTCGGCCGTATCGAAGAGGACAACAACGAACTTCGTACCAGCATTGGTTGACATGTAGGCCTTGAGCCCGCCTCTGCCGAGGTATGACAATGAGGCGTGCATGACGTTAAGGACGGCGCCTGTCCCCTTTGACCTAGTTCGCATGAAGTTCGTAGCCTCGCCCAGGGCCTCCCTCCGGAAGGCCTCTTCGACAGAATGGACCACCTCCTTCATGTCAAGGAGTCTTTCGACGTCTCGTTCGGACAATAACAGCGTCAACGCGGCTAGGTTTCTGCTTCCTTTCCTTCCGTCTCTTGCTTCCCCCATCGTCCGACTTTCGGGGGGGCCTTGGTCCTGAACAGAGCCATCCCCTGTTGGTAGCGTTGAAGTTCGACTTCGAGAAACCTGATGTCATTCATCAGGGCTGCAACTTCCTTCGCCTTCCCCTTCCTCCCGGTCAGGTCAGCGAACTTCGCCTTTTTCTCATTGACCATCTGTGACAGGAGTTGTTCGTATTCGGTGGTCATCACGAACCTGACCCCGCGGGCTGCCGAAACTATAAAGGCGTTATCGGCGGGTTTGGGGCATGCGGCCTCAACTCCTCGTCGGCGGGCTTTTCGTCGGTATCATGGGACTTGGTTTCTATGTCCTGGAAATCCCCTTGGTCTACTACTGGAGCATACCCTTCGTGATTGGAGGAGCAATAATGATAATCGCGAGCTTCTTCTTGCCAGAGACTACGGGGCCGCTCACTCCCCCGGAAGGGTTCAGGTTCTGCGTCTTCTGCTCCAGTCCGGTACCATTGACCTCAGACCGATGCACTCACTGCAACGGAATTCAGCCGAAGGGGACGGCCTGATTGATTGAAGCCGGGCGGAGTTTGGACCCAGGCCGCGAAGTCCTTGTCGAATCCGTGACCTTTCGTGGCCATCCGCTGGTCCGTTCCCTCCATCCCACGACCATCGAGGTGACCACCGAGGAATTCCTGACCGAAAAGGGGGATTGCATCGTCGGCGTTGGTGCGGCGAAGGGGTGCGCCGGCCTTGATGAGCGGATCAAAGAGATCCTCAGACGGAGAGAGTCCATGGTCACACTCAGGCTCGTGGTAGGCGCCCTCTCTTTCGCAGTGACGGCCTCGGGGGACCCTAGGCTCCAACTCTCGCATGAGCATGATATGGTGATCCGAAGGAGTGACTTCATCAGCGATAGGACGCTCGCCATTCGAGCGGATGCCGCCGCGAAAGATATCCCTAGGAAGATGGTTAATCTTCTTAGGAACCCCAAGACGGTCGGAAGGCTCGAGATAAAGGTGGCCTGAGCACGAGCGGCTACAAGTCCGTGGCCTTCACGATGCAGGCCCTTGTCAAATACCATGGGCTGAAGGACTGGCAACTCCGCCTACCGTATCACGACAGCATCTCGGTCAACACGACATCGATGAAGACCGAGGCTGAGATAACAGACCAGAGGAAAGGGGGCGTGTTTGTCGACGGGAAGCTGAACGAATCTGCGAATGCAAGACTTCAGCAGGTAGTTGCGGCATTGGATCCCTCAAAGCAGGTGGGCGACTTCAGGATAGACAGCCGCAACATGCCGCCGGGGAAGGCGAAGGGGATCGGGTATTCTTCTTCCGCGGGGGCCGCACTAACATTGCTCTGCTACAAACTGTTGGTCGGAGGAGAGGCCGACCTCACTTCACTTTCGAGGACCGCTCGACTTTTTGCTGCCTCGGCTTCGAGGTCTCTGGTCGGAGGATTTTCAAGGCTCTACGCTGGAAAGGACGACGATAGCACCTACGCGAAGAAGTTTGCAGACTCCAGAAACATGGATCTCAGGATGGTCATAGTGCCGCTTCCCTCCCGAGTGAGGACAGAAGACGCACATAGGGAGGTGCTGACGTCGCCCTTCTTCAAGGCTCGTATTGAATCGGCCCAACGCAGGTGCGAAGAAACGGAGAAAGCAATCCTCGGCAACGATTTGGACGCGCTGGGAAGATTGGCCGAGAAGGACACGCTTGAGCTTCACAGCTTGACAATGACAGGCGATAGCGGGTTGATAATAATGACCGAGGACTCGCTGAAGATAATCCGAAAGGTCAGAGAGCTTCGTGACAGCGGCACAAAGGCCTACTACTCGATGCAGACCGGACCTTCGGTGTTCATCAACACCTCGGAGAAAGACGAGAAACAAGTTTTCGACGCGGTTACGAAGCTCGGTTACAAGGCGTACTCTTCGCGGGTGGGCGGGGAGGCGAGGATACTATGACACAGAGGAAGAACGTAGGGGAATATCTGTCAGAACTTGAGAAGACCAAGAAGGATAGGGACGAGCAAGTCAAAGAAGGCCTGGAAATCTACATCGACCTCTGGAAAAAGACGATTGAGAACGGTGTCGTCCGAGAATCAGACGAGGTCGAGGATGCTCTCGAAAAAATCGAGGTGAAGGGGGGGCTCTACAAGGCTGCCGAAGGGTAGATCGCTCGCAGCCTACTCTAGCGCATGGCTTCCCCGCCGTCCAGCACCACCACCTGGCCAGTCATGAAACTGGATTCATCGCTGGCCAGAAAGAGAGCCAAGCTTGCAGCGTCGCCCGGGGTGCCGAACCGTCTCATGGGTATCGCCGCTTTGTAGGATTCTTTCTGCTCCTTGCTCAGCCAATCCACCCACGCGGTCTCCATCGACCCGAATGCCATGCAGTTCACCCGTATCTTGGGCGCCAACATCTTGGCAAGCATCCGCGTCATGGAAACCACCGCCCCCTTCGCCGAGGCGTAGACCAGCCCTTCCGTGTCACCGACCAAGGCAGGCGTCGAAGCGACATTGACCACCGATGACCCGCGCCTCATTAGTTTGATTGCTCCCTGCGTGCAGAGGAAGCTCCCAAAAGCATCTACTGCGAAGACTCTTTTCCACATCTCCAGTTTCGTTTCGGCGACGCTTAGGTTCCAGAGTCTCTTGTCAGACACCCCCGCGGCATTCACGAGAATGTCCAGACCTCCTATGCGGGTCTTGATTTCGGAGAACATCTGAGCAACCCTCGCAGGGTCCGAGACGTCGGAGTGGACGGCGAAGCCCTTCCCGCCTCCTTTCCTAATTGAGGTCACGACCGGTTCGACATGCTTTGCGGCCGGCCGGTGGTCGACGACAACAATCGCGCCTTCTCTGGCGAAGACCTTGGCAATCTCTGCTCCGATACCCTGCGAGGAACCCGTGACAAGGGCCCTCTTGCCAGACAGTCTCAAATCGTCCGGCACACTTCCGCGTTTGTCTTAAGCGTTCGAGACTATGGCCTCGGTGCTCTCTCTCTGGCCGTGGAGCCGTCCGAATATTGTTTGAGGAACTTGATATTGAACAGCGAGGCTTTCGCAGAATTCCTCACAAGCTCGTCCTCGTCGGCGAGCGCCCTGTTCAGAACTTCTTCCGAGTCTGTGCTTCCGACTGAGCCGAGGGCGGCTGCTGATTCATGCCTTACAATCGGGTCTTGATCACTGAGGACCGCCTCCGCAAGTGCTCTATTGCCCTCTGCAAGACCAATCTGCCCAAGCGAGAAAGCCGCCTCGTGCCTCACAAGCGGGTCCGGGTCGTGGAGAAGTACGTCGGAAAGAACTGGAACGCACTTTTCGCCTCCTACTTCGGCCAGGATACAAACGGCGTGGACCCTCAGCACTAGGCTGGGTTCGGTCGTCAGGACATGGATGAAGTATGATTCGCTCTTCTTCTCCCAAGCAGCTTCCATGTCTTTCATGACTTCCATCGCATGAATCTCATCGTCAACGACTGTTCTCGTGTACATTCGCGGCGGGGCAGTTACCTTGAGGCTATAAAGTGAACTAGGATTGGACGACAAGATGTATGCTTACAATCCAGGGTTCTTATCTCAGGAAGCGTTCCATCCCTCTTCGCCGACAATTTTCGCCGAAGCAGTGCCAGCATTCTGCATGGTAGACTAAATGCCTTGGATGAGGATGCGGGCCCGGTGGGATTCGAACCCACGCTTGGAATCAGGAGCCTTCCAATCCGAGCAATGCAATCCTGACTAGCGTATATGGGTTGCGAGTCCCGATATGGGCCATGAACAGTCGGAAATTCTCATAGCCATTGATGTCAAGGAACCACCTGGTCTCAAGGAAGCTTGTCCTGTGGTCGAGATAGGAGTTCACATACATTGTGCTTGGGATCGAGAACCTGTTCAAGAGTCGCTTCACATCTGCGACGACTCCTCTCACTTTCTGGGCAAATGATATTCTCGGATACGCTCTCGCCGGAGTATGGCGCAATTTGACGCTTCCGTCAGTGTCGTAAAAGCCCGACAGGAACTTGGCTACCCAAGGGGTCGTTGCCCTATGTATGTAGGCAGGGAGACAACCCAATTGGTTCTTTCGCCCTATTGGCATGCCCATGATTTCATGCTTGAACAGTACTAGCCCTTTCGAGTAAACGTAGAGAAAGATCGAACCGTGCGACTCGGTGATTCCTGGGTTAACATCATACAGGTCCCTCAGCAAGGGAGACAATACGCCTCGATAGTATTCCTGTTCGTTTTGACGGTTCCCGCTAATTGCATACCGGTAATCATATGGAAAGTAATGCTGAAGGCAACCGTCACCCATGTGCACGCCTGTTTCGTAGGCAAGATCCAGGCTTTGGAAAGGTGGGAGTCTCATGCCCTGGAAAAGCGGCGTAAGTTCGGGAAATTCAAGGCGGGCCCGGTGGGATTCGAATTCGTGGGCGTTTTAGGCGCCTCCCACGACATGCTGGTCACTCCCAAGGCGAGCTAAGAGCCAGCCGCTCGAGTCGAGTTTGTCTCTCTAACCTGGCTGAGCCACGGGCCCGTCGACGACGCGCCGCGGCCAACGGATTTATAGAGATTCTCAATCGAGCAATCAAACGAGGAAAAAACGCTTCAATCCGCATTTATGCTCTTTCCATTCCGATAGCTTCATTGATGGGAGAGGTGTTCGAAAGTGTTGCTGAACATATGAAGTTGATTTCGTGGCGACTAGAATAATGGGAAGACTTGTCTTCGTTGGCCTTGGCCTGGGACCGAAAGGGATTAGCCTGGAGGGGGTTGAGGAGTTGAAATCTGCCGATGTCAGGTACTTGGAATACTACACAACCCCGCACGAACCAAGCCTGCTCAAGGAGCTGGAAAAAGCCATGGGGAAGAGCCTCACAATCGTTGACAGAGACTTCGTCGAGGACGGGGCGAAAATTCTCGAAGAAGCGTCCAAGAAGAAGGTGGCCCTGGCGGTCCTGGGTGACCCGATGATCGCGACCACCCATGACGAGTTGCGTGTCAGGGCGATCAAACAGGGCATTGAGACAAAGGTGGTTCACGGCGCTACCATATCTTCTGCGGCTGCGAGCGCTTCAGGCTTGCACTCCTACAAGTTCTCGAGGACTGTGACAGTCACAAGGGAGGTGGTCGGACGACTCACCCAAGCCTACCACATTTTGCATGAGAACCTGCTTGAAGGGGCGCACACCCTGCTCCTCCTCGAGTACGACCTCAAATCAGGCGAGGGCGTCACACCTGCTGATGCAGTCGCGGGTCTCCTCCTAGCAGAGGGGAACTTCAAGCGCGGAGTGGTAAGCGAACACACATTCGCGCTCGTGCTGTCGAGACTGGGCCGTGGGGATTCGAGCCTCGTGGCCGGGAGCTTTTCGGATCTTTCCCAGATGAACTTCGGGGAGCCTCCCCATTGCCTTGTAGTTCCGGGAAAGCTTCATTTCACTGAGTCAGAAGCCGTGGCTGCTATCTTCTCGATTGACGAGTCTCAGACCCGCAGCAACTCCGAAGTCGTGTTCAGAACTGCTCAGACCTTGGTCCCGAAGTACGTCGCGAAGACAAGGCGGGCGCTCGAATCAGTAAGGAGCAAGCTCGGCCCTCAGTACGAGCATGTGATAGAGAACGCAGAACTCTATATGAAAGACGCCGAGAACTTCTTGGCGAACGGAGAGGATGAGATGGCCATGCTCAGCGTGGGTTATGCCGAGGGGCTCTTGGACTCTCTGTCATTCGCAGGTGTAATTAGGATAGACTGGTGACGAATGGACAGAAAGCTAGTGCTCGCGGCGGTGTTCTCCCTAGGAATCGAAGGAGAAGTGACGAATGCCAAGACCGTAGGTCACCGACTCGGACTTCGGGCCAAAGAAGCCAAGAAGGAGATCGCCGGCCTGGTCAACGAGGGGCTGGCGGATGTCCGGAATGGCAAGCTGGCGCTCACACCAAGAGGAAGGAGGTCAATCAAGGTGGTTTTCATAGGTGGGGGATTCGAGGTAATACACTACGGGCATGCATACACCATAGACAAGGCGAAGAGTCTTGGAGACGTTCTCGTGGTCTCCGTCGCGAGGGACAGCACCATACGCCGAAGGAAAAAAAGAGAACCACTTGTCAATGAGAGGGACAGGGTAAAGCTGCTGTCCTCCCTGAAGAAGGTGGATGCCGCAATATTGGGCGTCCATGGAGACATCTATGTGACACTGCAGAAAGTGGGGCCCGACATAGTGGCCCTAGGATACGACCAATACCATCTGGAAAAGGAAGTGCTCAAGGAAGCGCGAAACAGAGGAATGAAGATCAAGGTGGTGAGGCTGGACTCACCGTATCCGAAGCTGAAGACCAGCAATCTTCTGAAGGAGCTTTAGTCTTTCTTCTTTCCGTCGAGTCTTTTTTCGAGGCGGGCCATCGAGTTGCTCACTGATTCTCGCCCCATCTCTTCGGCGAGGAGCCCCCTCGTGTCTTCCACAAGCATTCTTGCTACATCGATCTTCCGTCTTGCCCCGTTCACGACGTGGTCGTAGACCGCCAGAGGCGAGCAAAACGAGTACAGGTTCTGCATGACCTCGAAGTACCGCTTCGCCTTGGCAGGTCTCCTCTGCAGGATGGAGTCGAGTACCAGTCTCTTCAACTCGCCCACGGTGTCAAGGAGTCCTAGTAAGTAGGCCTCCGGGGAGGCTTCGAGACTCTCCAATGATGGTATGGGCTTCCCCTTTGCGAGAGCCAATACTGAAGTCGCCTCAACGTATTCGGCCTCGGGTGAGACCAAGTAGCGCGCAACAGACCCGTCCGCCGATTTCTTGAGGGCGCGGAGCTGAGATTTCGCACCCGCAAGTTCTTTCTCCGCTTCCTTCATCCTACCAGTGTGGACGTTGATTATAGACCTCGAGGAGGCGGATATGATATCCCTGGTTTCCTTCAAAACCCTGTCTCTTCGCTCAAGCTGGTCAGAGAAGCGTGACTCCATTGCCTTCAAAGAGTTCTTGACGCCTTCCAAAGCTCAGCAATCATGCCCGGGATTTCGGTTTTGATAAGCTTACTCATCCGGGTCAGTTTCACACTTGGTCCCGTTTAGTTTCATTCCAATTGGAAAGAGCTTATCCGTTACATGCTGGCAGGTCAGCCCGTTGTCGGAGGTCTCTTGCGAAACCATTGCGATTTCGACGAGAGGACAGGTTGACTAAAGGGGGATATCGCTCCTGGACAGCTGAGGATGTGCGCATTCTCGGAGAAAGGTACGGTTTCGACCCCATAGACCAGATCTGCGCAAGACTCCATGCGGCACGACACCAAGTCCGCTCGAAGGCTTCGCATCTAGGGCTGACTAAGAGGTCTGATTCCAATTGAATAGGAATTACCAAAAAGGGAGGTCCAAAGAATACACGACAATGAATTCGCTAAAGAAAGCAGGTTGGAT
Source organism: Nitrososphaerota archaeon (assembly GCA_027886975.1). Lineage (GTDB taxonomy): Archaea > Thermoproteota > Nitrososphaeria > Nitrososphaerales > Gagatemarchaeaceae > UBA183. The sequence continues at coordinate 7,921 of JAPCJK010000018.1, read as the reverse complement.
GGTCTCGAGAAGTGCGGCATCACATGGGGCGGTGGACGTATTCGCAGCCAAAGAAGGGAGGGTTCTCCTGGTACAGGTCAAGAGCGGAAGGGCGCGCGCCACCAAGGAAGAGCTCGAGGAGCTAGTAAGGTGGGGAAAGAGCTCGAACGGAGATGCTGAAGTTTGGTACTACAAGGGGCGAGGCAAAGTTGTTAGAAGGAGGGTCTTTGCCGCGAAGAGAGGGACGAGTTGAAGGCAAAATGCTACTTCTGCGATACCGAGCTTGAAGTCGTGCTTCATACCTTCAAAGTAGGCCCGAAGGACGAGCCTGTCTGCGAGGAGTGTTACACGAAAACGTTGAACAGGCGGACAGCAAAAGCTCAAGAAGAGAAGGGCGAGACGCTAGGCTGAGGCGCAGGCCCGTTTCAGTTCTCTGATCAAAGAGGAACACTCCGTGAACCTTTCTTGATTCTCGCCGCGCCTGTAGCACTCTAGGGCCATTTCATATTCTCCAAGTGCGGTAAGGGCTTTGATGGCGGGGGTGGCGCTCGGCTCGGAGAGTATCAGACGCCCCGCAGTTTCGTACCAGCCGGCGGCGTCTTCGTATTGTTCCAACTGGTAGAAGCACTGAGCTATGGAGTCACATACTTCTGCCTTTTGGGGCGAGGAGGAGAAATTCTCGAACTGTTCCTTCAACTTGTACACGGCGGCATTGCCGCTACGCATCTTCTCGACGCTGAAACTCTCGGCAAAATCCTTCATCGATGGTTAGACCGCGAGGTTGGACTAAGAGCGAGGTGCTCTAGTTTTGTTGAGCCGTAAATCAAAGGTGAACAAAAGTGTCAGTTCCCTCTGAGGACTTCGTTCTCAGCCTCTCTGAGCTTTCGGCGCGCCACCGCCTCTTTGAAGCGCCTTTTCTCGTCAGGAGTGGTGACAATCAAGGGAGAGATAGGGGTCGGCTTGCCCTTCTCGTCGAGGGCGACGTAGGTGAGATAGCAAGAGCCCGTGTGGGTCCCCTTGCGGGTTGTAGGGTCCTGCGCCTCGATTCGCACTCCGATTTCCATCGATGTGGTCCCAACATAGTTCACGGTCGCCTTCATGATGAGCAGGTTACCTACGAAGACTGGGGCGTAGAAGTTCATCCTATCGATGGACGCGGTGACGACGTTCTTACCCGCGTGGCGCCAGGCGACTATGGCTGCAACTTCATCCATGTATCTCATGATCGCGCCTCCGAAGACGTTCCCGAGCACGTTGGCGTCCATCGGCATCATAAGTCTCGCAGTGCTAATCTCTGACTCTGACGGCTTCTTCCCCCGGAGCTTCGCCAATGGGCGCGAGGGTTCGGCAGAACCTGATAAAGTTGATACCTGAAGGGGACGTGGGGAGTTCCAAGCTGATAGTCAAACAGATTCCTGTGGGGAAAATGGCAAACTTCGTCTACCTCGTCGTGGAAGAGGAGAGCAGAGAGGCAATGGTCGTCGACTCGGGGTGGGAGACCGAACCGATTGAAGAGGCGGTCCGCCTGACGGGAGCTAAGGTGAAGTTCGCGGTCGCTAGTCACGAACACTTCGACCACGTATTGACATTGAGGAAGCTCGCCGACAATTTGGGTGCCAGAGTCGTTGCCCACGAGAGCTCCCCTATCGATTGTGATGAGCGAGTCGCAGATGGAGAGGAATTGGGGCTCGGCGACAGCAAGGTGCAAGTCCTGCATACACCCGGGCACACCGAGGATAGTATCTGCCTGTACGATGGGCGAGAGGTCTTCACCGGGGATACGCTCTTCGTCGGGACAATCGGGAAGTTCGATAGGGTAAGGGCAGAGGCCATCTACAGAAGCTTGCACGAAGTCATCCTCAAGCTTCCGGGCCAGACCGTGATGTACCCCGGCCACGATTACGGATCGGTTACGTTCAGGAGCCTCAGAGAAGAGAAGGAGGCAAACCCCTTCCTGATGACCAGGGATCTCAGGGATTTCCTTGCATTCTTCTCATGAGAATCGATGTCAACAGCTTGATCGAAATGTTGCCCCCGCTGACGACAAGTACGATCTTGTCCCCCGGCTCGTCTTTCAATGGACCTTTCATGGCTGCCAGTGGAGAAGCTCCGGCCGGCTCGGCCAGCACTCTGCCGAGTTCGAGAAGGTCGAAGATCGCATCTTCGAGCTGGGGGTCGGTGACTAGTCCGACCTTGTCGACGAACTTCCTGGAGGCTTCGAAGGTTAGCTCTCCTGGGATCGCGGCCTGCATGCCGTCCGCGATGGTTGGCAGCGGTTCGACCTTGACCCTCGAGCCAGTCTTGAGGGATTCATACATTGAAGGGATTGAGACAGTTTCAGCGCCGTAAACTCGTGCACTCGGGCGTGTCTCCTTGATTGCTATTGCGATCCCCGAAATCAGTCCGCCGCCGCCGATTGCAACGGCGGCAGAGTCCATGTCTGGAAGCTGTCGCATTATTTCGAGCCCGCAAGTCCCCTGGCCTGCAATGATGTCCCTGTCGTTGAAGGCGTGGACGAAGGTCAAGTTCCTCTTTCCCGCGATTTCGAGGGCGCCTTCGTAGGCCTGGTCGTACCCCGACCCGCGGCGAATGACCTCGGCCCCCTGTTCCTCGATCGCCCTAACTTTCTGAGGGTTGGCGTTTTCAGGGACGCATATTGAAGCCTTGATTCCGAAAAGCTTTGATGCATAGGCTATCGCCAGGCCGTGGTTCCCCGAAGAGGCTGTTACGATTCCTTTCCTGAGGTCCGAGTCAGGCATGGACAACAACTTGTTTAGCGCGCCACGAATCTTGAATACGCGAATCGGTTGGTAAGTCTCGAGCTTCAAGTAGGTCTCCCTTCCAAGCAGGGTCGAAATCCCCTTCGAGTATTCAAGGGGGGTCGGGGGGATGTATTTGCGAACCCTCTCCTCGGCGATCTCGATATCTCTAAGGTCTGGGAGCCCTTGGGCTTTCATCCGAACCACTTTTCGAGGGTTTCAGACTGGACTGCTTTTGTTGAGCTTATCCTTGCCATGGCCGCTTCTACTCTTTGACGAGAGAAAGAGTGTTCGTCCACAAGAAACGATAGGAGCTTTTCCCTGTCCAATGAACCCCACGTAGGCTTGACCCCAAGAACGGAAGGAGCGTTCAGGTAAAGATTGCGAATTTCCTGATAATTGATGGTCTGAAGCGCTTCCTTCAGCTCCTTGATTTCTTCGAGGCGGCCGTATTTCTTAAGATACTTCAACGCAGTGGCCGGGCCGACTCCTTCGAAGCCGTCTGGGTTGAAGTCCGTGCCAAGAAGGATCGCGAAATCGACCAGTTGCTCACGGGTGAGCCCCGTGGTCGAGAGGACCGAAGAGAGCCTAATCCTTTCAGGCTGGACGTTGATAACTATCCCTTTGCTCGGCAGCCGCCTTTTGCCAGATATGGTGACGTTCCTAACCAAGACAGGGGCCCCGAAGACAATCGAGTCATGGTCTTGCGACGCAACGGCGTTCACGCTGCCTTCGATCGCCATCCTGGAGGCTTGCGCCTCTCCTTCTGAGGGCGCGTCCACCCAGGGGATCCCCATCGCTCCTAGAAGCTCCTTTGCGTCCGAAACCATGTCCCTTCTCAGTACTGTAGAAGCTTCCGCGAATTTCCTGGCCTGGACCATGTCTCCAGCTTGGAGCGCCCGCAGATACTGGTCTTTCGCCTCCCGTCGCTGCTCTGCACGACGCTGGATTTCCTGGGCCTTCATCTCGGGAGGTTTTCCGTCAAAGACATAGACGAGCTTCATGCCAAGTTCGAGGAGGTTGATGTTCCTGTAGAACAGGCCTGAGATGTGAGAGGTGACCCTCCCTTTGGAGTCCTTCAGATGCCCTCCGTCGACTCCGCGGATTATCGCCAAGAATTGGTACAGGGTGTTGTAGCCATCGACGGCAAGCGTCCAGCCAGAAATGTCCTCGAGTTGTATCTTCTCTCTGGGAATCGAGTCGCCAAAGTCTACGCCCATGGTTGCGACCGTCCAATGCCTGTTCGATTTATCGGTTCGGTCACTCGCTTATGCGCGGCAGCCGAGCATCTTCGGTGGGCTTCTCTTGATATTCGACCCTCCTCTTGTCCTTGGACACCCATCTGATTGAAATCAGGCCTAGAATCTCAAGCTGCATCAGGAGCTTGTCAAGCTCGTCGGGGGAGCACTTGTTCCCGTTCTTATTCAGGGCTTCGAAGAGGTCGTCGTCCGTTGCACTCTTCTTCTCCTTTATCCATTCGAACGCAGCGTATCTTAGGGGGTATCTCACTAGGTCCACATCGCAGAAAAGCGGTAATGTTGGCGGGGCCTGCTCGGGTATAAAAGGTATGCCGAGTGGAGATTCAAGTTCTCTGGCAGCTGCGCCGGATGTTGGGGCCCTACTGGGGAGGCAGCCTGCTGGACATTCTGCTGACGCCGATGAGCTCGTATTGACCGACGAGCGGAGCTTTGGATACGACCTCTTCGATCTTGTCGATAACTCCCTCCTCTTCAGGAGCGACGATGTCGACGATGACCGCCGAAAGGCCGAAGGCTATTGGTTCGACCTTCTGGCTTCTAATCTGAGCAGGCTTTGGCAGGAGACCAGAGACAGAATCGACGATTTTCTGAGGGTCAGTCGTCGTATCCTGAGGAAGTAGCTTCAGCCGTATGACATACGAACCCAAGTGGTTTCCCTAGGGCCCTTCAAAGCCGCAGTTAGTGCACCTATACACTCTTGAGAATTTCCTGCACTTCTCGCTGCGCCAAATCAAGGTCTCGTGGCAGTTGGGGCAATGGAAATGGGTCGCCCTCTCTCCAGGCTTCACGGGGCGATTGCATGAATTGCAAAGCGGAAGGCTGACGGTTGCCTGCGACATTTCTTAGGAGCCTCTTCTGAGCCTGCAAATATAGGTTGCTGAGTATTTTGGTGGCTTCAACTTGAGACAAGTAGAGAACGCACTTCAGCCGATGCCACTATCTTCGCAATTCTGAGCAGCCCGGAAATCCCTAGCGCGCCAAAAAGGGCTGTCGCGTGGAAGTCGAAGTCGGTTTGGGAGAGCTTCAGGACGAGCTTTGGGGTAGCTGTCTCGATGACAGCCTCCAAGTCATCGTTGGAGAGTTTCTCGATTACCCCCCTGAGTCTGAGCATAGCCTTCATTTCCTTTAGGAATGCAGATTCCCATTCCGGCTGATAGTTGGCCAACTGCCCTGGGTCCTTCAGTTCGAGGCTCTTGCACGCCCAACGCGCAGCAGTGATAGCTCCAGCCAGGGACGTCATTATTCCTCCTGCGGTGGTTGGTTTGACTTGGCCCGCGGACTCGCCCACGAGAATGCGTCTTCCATGCACGAACTTCGATGTGGGACCGCCAATGTAGATTGGAGCGGACACTCTTCGCAAGATTTTGCACCGCCGACCAGAGAGAAACCCGTCCAGGGCTTTGAACGGGCTGACACCATGGCCGGCGGCCCCAACCTTCGCTCTGTTCCTGCCGCAAGGAATGACCCAGGCGAAGAACCCGGGATATCTGTCCGCGTCGAGGAACACCTCCACCACAGGTTCCCTGACCCAATCCGCCTCTATCTCGTATTTTGCGGCCGGAAGAATTCCTCGTCTCGGACTTGAAGCAGGGCCGGTGGCGTCGACATAGTACTCCGCGTGGATTGTCTCCCCTCCTATCCTAACTGAGACACCATCCGCTCTCTCGACGAATTCGCTCACCCGGGCCCCCGTTCTAACGACTGCGCCGTTCGATGTGGCGGCCGCAGCCATCTGCTTGTCGTAGGCGCTCCTCTCGAGGACCACGACCTCCAGACCCGTAGCGTTAACAGCGAAGTTCCTGTCAGCTGGAGAGTGGATGACCGCCGAGGCTATCTGATTCTGCACGACCGGTTCTTCGGGGAGGTAGCCGAATCGCCTTAGGCCGCGGAGGCTGACGAGTCCGTCACACTTCTCGGGCTCGCCGATTTCAGGATGCTCCTCTGCGACCAAAACGGTCGCCCCTCGCTTGGCCGCCTCGGCGGCAAATGCAAGGCCCGCGATGCTACCCCCGCCGACCACGAAGTCGAGGGACTTGGGCATGGCGATGAAACTGCCTGCAAAGCCTTAATCCGTCTCGTAATAACCGTTGGCAAACCTCAGGACATGAAACAGGCCATCGTTGTAAGGTCCGACCTGAAGATGGGCAAAGGGAAGGTGGCTGCCCAGGTCGCGCACGCATCACTCTCGGCGGCAGAAATCGCACGACAAAGGAAACCTGGGTGGTACGAAGGTTGGAAGGAAGGAGGCCAGGCAAAGATCGTGCTGAAGGTAGAGACGGAGAATCTCTTGATGGAACTGTTTCGAAAGGCGAAGAGTGCAGGTCTGCCTTTGTCCCTGGTCGAGGACCGAGGACTCACCCAGGTGGAACCCGGGACGGTCACCTGCCTCGCAGTCGGCCCTGGCCCGGAGGCGGAGATCGACGGCGTAACGGGGAAGCTCAAGTTGCTTTGATTCCGGCCGCTGAATCCGAGCGAGCGGTAGGAATTCGGTTCTACTTGACACCGGGTGCGCCGTGTCGCGCCAGTGCGAAGACCCGCGACGATGATTTCAGGGTCGAGGAGTGCCTTCCTTCCCAATATCTCAGTGCAGTCGAAAGACCAGGGTACTATCCACTCTACCGAGTACAGAAACACTCCATTGACACGATGCACATGGCGAGGGAGCTGTCGGGAATCCTCAAGAGCAGGGTGAGCTACGGGGGGCTCAAAGACAAGAGGGCGGTGGCGGTCCAGTATGTTACCCCTACAAGCAGGAGGTCGCTGAGTCCATCCGAAGTGGTCACCGACAAGTTCTCGGCACGACTAATCGGGTTCGTCCCCAAGCCCATGTCAAGGGGTACTATCGTGGGAAACAGGTTCGAGGTCACCCTTAGGGAATGCTGCCCAGAGATTGGACATCGGGCCGAAGAGACCTTTCAATTAGCGACTGAGCGAATGATGCCAAACTTCTACGGATTGCAGAGGTTCGGGATGTCGGGACCAGGGACTCATATGGTCGGGAGGGCGATAGTCAGAAAAGAATTCGACGCAGCCGTGAGATTGATCCTTTCCAAGGTGCACTCGCGGGATGATGACCAGACCCTCGCCGCAAGGGAGGCCTTCGTCGCAGGTAAATACGAAGAGGGACTCGGACTTTTGTCGAGGGCACAGGACGTCGAAGCGATGGTAGCTAGGTCATTGAGCCAAAACCCTGGGGATTGGGTGAAGGCGCTCAGGGCAATTCCCGTGGAATTGAGGAGGCTCTTCGTGGAGGCATACCAGTCATTTATCTTCAACGAAACGATGAGCGAGGTGATCGCGAAGGGGGAGGGCATATCGAAAACACGGCCAGGGGACAACTGGGCAGAAGTCTCTGAAGACGGAATGGCAACGTTCGAGATCCATGGAGTAAAGGAACCACCGGCCATCAATGCCATCCCAATGGTGCAGCTCGTCGGCTACGCCACTAGAGATTATGATTCAAGGTTCGACGCGTGCATTAATTGGGTGCTTCAAAAGGAGGATATCAAAGCCAGGGATTTCTACGTCAAGGAGATGCAGGAGGTGTCTGCCGAGGGGGGATTTAGACGGCCTCATATGGCAATCAAAGACTCGTCATGCACAGTCGAAGGCAGCACAGCTCTCCTGAAGTTCAGCCTCGCAAGGGGACAGTACGCAACAGTCCTGCTGCGTGAAATAATCAAGCCTGGCGACCCAGAATCGGCTGGACTGGCCTAGTTTCAAAGAACGCTTATACATCGATTGCCGATGGGCAGTCAGAAAACGGATGTCTCAGGAGGATTTTGACCTGACCATAATTGGTGCTGGTCCGAGCGGCCTCTTTGCCGCCTTCTACGCTGGGCTCAGACAGATGAAGACGAAGATTATCGACGCGCTTGAAGAGCCCGGAGGACAGGTAGCGGTCCTCTACCCCGAGAAGTACAT
>JAPCJK010000017.1 GCA_027886975.1 Nitrososphaerota archaeon | reverse complement strand
GATTATTGCCTTCGCAGCGTTTTCAAATATCCTACTGAATTCCGCGAACATCTTGACGGGTACCCCCCCTTTAGGCATTCTTGCGTGGCTGGGTTGGGTGCCTTCCTTGGCTACCTTATTATCGGGAGCTCCAGCGATATTGCTCAGTGCCATCCGATCCAAGGACGCAACTTTTCGGATGAGCCTGAAGTGGTTTGGGATGTTCCTTGTGGTCTTTTTGATTGCTCTTGTCTTAAGCGCACTCACATTCTTCATTAGCGATGAGACAGCACACAGTATTATTTCCGTCGTCAGAGATTTCATTCTTGCTCCAGCGGCCTATTGCCTTTACCGAAGCGCCCGCTCACTTGCGCCCATCAACCGGCTTCAAGCCATCGAGCCCGTAACGATATCTTCTACAGCTTTTCCGACGACCTGAGAGAGGAAGCACTTCGACTCCAGAACGGGGGCCATCCCTCTTTGGAATGGGACGCCCTTAGGACCCAATCGAGTCCGAATCCTGGGCGGGCTACTGGTTTGTTCGGGCGCCTATATGGAATGACAAGGCTCGGCTAGGGCGCCTACTTCGCCCGAACATATCACAAGAGGAGGTCAGGATTCGCTTAGAAAATTAAGCGCAACTCATCGGCCCCGCCCAGTCGAGTCAACGTTCAAGCGTGCCCTTGATGAAGACAGTAGAACTAGCCCCTCAAAGCAATATTTTCAGTCTCGTTGTGCCATTCGAGTACCGGGCTATTTGTTTCTCTGATAATCAAAAACGGAGCGGCCGTCTTTTAAGACGAGCCGCCAATTAGAAGAAGGCCCTGACGGACCCTACATTCCTGGCTCTTCGCTAGTGGAGGCCTGGCCTTCGGTGCTTGCCATGCCCTCAGAACCGCCAACGACCGCGCCGGTGGCGAACCTGTTGGCTACCTGGGTCACCTTGACCTTTCCTTGCCAGCCCTGCTTAGCGCCGGCCACAAAGATAACGAACCCGTCAATCTTTGCGATGCCGTCACCCCGCCTGCTGATCTCGGAAATGGTAACGTCATACTCTTTTCCGACTTCAACTGGCTTTGGCTTAAAGGACCTGAAGCCGCCGCCGCTGCTTCCGCCGCCGCCGCTGCTTCGCCCGTAGCCTCCTCCTCGTCCGAAACTCGTTCTTTCACATCCTAGCGTTTCTTCGGTTCCGCTAAATTGTCGCCTTTCGTTCCGGGTTATTAAGCTTGATGATGAAACGAGATTCCAAGGCCGTCAAACCCGTTTGCTGTTCGGGGCCCATCTGGAGCGTTCATAAGGGTCAAGGGAGGGGGTTCTCCTGTTGCCAAAGGAGATCAAAACTAAGGAACAATTTGAGAAGCTAATCGAATCCGCAACCGAGGTCAGGGTGGTTCACAATGGGGACAATGCAAAAGTCAAGCTCAGAACAAAGTCTGCCTTGTACACTTTCAAGACGACCTCTGAGGAGGCCGACTCCCTGGTAAAGGGGACAAAGGCCCCGGTCGTAGAAATTGGTTAGAGCAGATAGAAGCCCAGCACGAGTATCCCAAGAAACATAGGAATCGGGAGCCCGGGCAAGAGCCTCTTCTTCGACAGTAGGAAGAGTGTCAACACCATCCCAACATCAATCGCCAGTATCGTGTAGATCGACGGGAAAATCCCCAGTTTGGGGGTGAAGAGAGCCAGGGAGGGCAGCATGGTGTAGAAGACTATGTCCCCCAAGCCCAACGTGAACTCTCCTGCTTTGATCGACATACCTGCAAGTGCAATGTTCGGGTTGGTCCCAATCAATGCCTTGAGTGGGCCTCGGAAGACGGCATAGATGTCGTAGAGCGAGAAGGCGATGGGGAGTATGAGCGCCGTCGTCGGCGGAAGGGTTTCGGCGAAGAAACTCCCCACCTGAGCACCTACGAACGCAAGAATAGCGCTTGATATCCAGACGTTGTCCTTCACGAAAATGGTGTACCCGATGAGTACCACCACCAGACTGGCAGCTCCGAATGCCACTGGCAGTTCAAATGCCGGAGGCAGATGATTGACGGCGAATATGTCGGAGGTCACCAGGGTCAGCACGAAGGCAGCGAACGCCGTCGACCCGAAGATTACCACCTTGAACGACATGACCATCTTCCTCCGAAGGAGCCAGACAAGGCCCAGGGTAAGTACGAAGGCAAAGCCGACGAGCAGCACAGCGTTGCCCGCGGAGCCAGGAGTCGAGGTGCCGAGGGGGGCATAGCTGGGCCCGGTCTCGTTCACGATGACGCGGTAGGTGTGAAGGTTCTGGCTTGTTATCAACAGGGCAGCGAATTGTATGATGACAACAACGCCTGCGGCTTTCAGCAGGTTCTCAGGTGTGACCCGTTTCTTCTCAAGTTTCTCTGGCGTCGGATCGCTCAAGCCGCGAATTCTTGACCAGCAATCGCCGCTGTCGCTTCGACCCCAAAGTCGGCATGGAGCTGTTGAGCCAGGGCGATGCAGGACTCCTCTTCTCCGTGCACTGTGAGGAACTTCGGGCTGCCTCCGATTCCCTTGAGGTCCGACAGAAGCGCTGACTTCCCACTATGAGATGAAAAGTCGAAGCGCCTCACCTCGGCCTTCACCTTCGTAGGCTTACCCCTGTAGATCGTGAGCCCCTTGTCGATCAGGGTCCTACCGGGGGTCCCGGGGACCTGGAAGCTGACAATCGAGATACCGTTCTTCTCGTCCATGGACAGGTGCTCGTTGTAGAAAATCGACGCGCCTCCTACGAGCATCCCAGCAGGGGATATTATCACGCCCGGCTTCTTAGTCAGCCGCCTCCTCTGAGTCCAGCTCGTGACCTCCTCCATCGTCTCGAGGGTCCGTCGGAGGGCGGTCGGGTCCTTCAAGTATTCCTGGTACCTGAGCAGTATCCCGTTGACTTTGAGCGCCATCCCGTCCATGGCGATGGGGTGCCTGAACCCTGCCTTGACTAGGGTCATAGCAATCTCCTGGGCTCTTCCGACAGAGAACGCAGGGACAAGCAGAACTCCTCCGCGCTCCACCACTTCCCTTGCGAAGTCGACGAACTCAGCCTCGGCCTTGGACCGGTGAGGATGGTCGGCGGTAGCGTAGGTGCTTTCTGTTATCACCATGTCTGCCTCGCCCAGGTTCTTCCACGACCCGGCGAGCAGGTTCGTCTCGTCCCCGTTGATGTCCCCGGTGTAAATCAGCCTCTTGTTCCCTGCCTCGACTGCGATTACGGCCGACCCGGGTATGTGCCCGGCGTCGTAGAAGGTTATGTTGAAGTCGCCGATCTGAAACGGCTCCATGTAACCGTGGTTGACTGTGTTTGAGTTCATGGCCATGAGGTCGAGGAACTCGAAGGGAAGATACTGCCCCGAGATCTTGATGAAGTCCTGAATCAGCAGGTTCGACAGCTCCGAGGTCACCGGAGTCGCATGGAGCTTCATGTTCCCGCTCAGAAAGTTGATTGGAGCGGCGCCGGAATGGTCGAGATGCGCGTGGCTCAAGACCAGTCCCTTGATGTCCTTCGGCGGGACATGCATGGGGAAACCCGGGACCTTGGTGGTCATCGCACCGTAGTCAAGCAGGATCTTGCTGTCTCTGTGCGTTACTAGAAACGCGGAGCGGCCGACCTGCCGGGCGGCTCCCAGGACCTTTACTTCCATCTAAGCGTAAACTCTTTGAAAAGCGCGTTTCTTGTATGTAGTTAAGCCTTTCTGAGTATGTTTCGTAAAATCGATATCTCAAAAGAGTTTACCACTCGCAAGCCATAAATTACTCGCGGCCTTCCTGCCGGCAATTGTTTTATCGGATTTCGGGGACGCCGAACCTCGCCAAGACGAGAGCGTTCGCGGCGGTCCTCGCATTCCTCCTCGCATTCCTCCTCGCCTTCCCCGTGATTGCCGCGCTTCCCATCATGGTTGTCGCTTCACCCCCGCCAGCCGTCCTTCCCTCCATCCATGGGTACAAGCTCTTGGGTGCAGCTCCGCGTGACCTCCCGATCCTCGTTACATTCGCTATCCCTCTGAGGAACCTAAACACACTCGACTCCCTCGTGATGCAGATTTCGAACCCCGCATCCCCGATGTACCGGCATTTCCTCACGCCCCAGCAGGTGAAGAGCGATTTCCTCCCTACGGCGGCCTATGAATCTCTGCTTTCTACATTGCAATCGAAGGGGATCCAGATCCAAACGACCGCCCTTGATTCCCAGATAGTCGCCGAAGGTACCGCAGCACAGTTCGAGTCTGCCATCGGCCTCAGCATCAACACATACACCAACGGCACGCTAGCCTACTATTCTTCCGCAGGCATGACGACCTTCGAAGGGGCCTTCGTCTATGCATCGAACGCCACCCTCATCTTCACCCATCCGGCCTCGGCTTCGACACTTCGACCGAACTCCAACGTGACCTTCACTCAAGGGACCTTCTCGGCCAAACAGCTCCAGCCTGTCTACAACGCTACCTCTCTCTTGTCCCGTGGTTTTGACGGCACCGGCCAGACCATCGGTCTTCTCGATTTCTTCGGCTCCCCCACGATCGCCAGCGACCTGAACCTTTTCGACAAGACCTTCGGTTTTCCCGACGCGAAACTGAACGTGATCCCCGTCGGCCCATACGACCCGAACCTTGGGGCCAATGTGGGCTGGAGCACCGAAGTATCTCTAGACGTTGAGGTGTCCCACGCCATGGCTCCAGGGGCAGCCATCGACCTCTACATCGCGAACGGGGCTCTCCCCCTTTCGACTCCCCTCGCCAAGATTGTGCAGGATGACAAAGTGACCACTCTATCCCAGAGCTTCGGCAACTTCGAGTGGATGTACTCTCTCACATCGTACATCGGCGGCCCCGCCTACTTCGCGTTGAACGTCATCATGCCTGACCAATACTATGCGCTCGGTTCGGCGGAAGGGATCTCTTTCCTCTCTTCCTCAGGCGACGCCGGGGGGAGTGGCTACAGCTCTGGCCCGGAAGGTGACTTGGAATATCCATCTACCTCACCGTTCGTTACATCTGTAGGGGGGACTCAGACTTACTTCTCGACCTCCGCTTCCGGCGCGGAGAGCTTCGTCCAGACAGCCTGGTCTAACGTCGGGTACGTCCCCAACCTGGTCAATGCAGGTGGGGGAGGCGGAGGGGTCAGCATCCTCGAGCCCAAGCCATGGTACCAGGCTAGCCAAACTACGCCCCCGTCTTATCCCAATGGGAGGTTGAACCCCGACCTGTCTTTGCAGGCCGGTGTCGACCCGGCGACTATGATCGTGGACTCGGGGAAGGTCATCGGGTCGGGCGGGACTTCCGAATCCTCGCCTCTGCTTGCAGGACTGCTGACCCTCGTAGCAGAGTCCGTCAAGGGCCATCTCGGGCTAATCAACCCGTTGATCTACAATGTCGGAAACAACCCAGGCGAGTATTCGAAGGGCTTCAACCCGATCACCTTCGGCTACATCGTCCCTTGGACGAGCACGCCTGGATTCAATTTGGCAACTGGTTGGGGGGCGCCTAATATCGGAGAGTTGGCTTTGCTGATGAACGCCTCGGCTAGCAAGCCTGAACTGACCATACGTGGGGAAATCGTCAACGCTACTGGGAAGGGCCAGCTGGGCTACACGCCTGGAGACAAGTTGACGCTGAACGTCAGAATCACGTCGGCGGGCGCCAGGGTCACGTCGGGGACTTTCACAATGAACCTTCAGACCCTGTCCGGGACTTTCCTTCCGACCCCGATGGCTTTCAACCCCTCAACCGGAAACTGGACTGGGACCATAACGATGGGCCAACAATCTGGACTGGCCTATGTTGACTTGAGCGGTTCCTCGGCAGCGGGCGTCCATGGAGAGGGCGTCGGCGTAATCTTCGCGGGTTACCTCGGGTCCATCACCGCCACCGGTTCGATTTACAGCCTTGCAGTCGACCCCTGGACCTGGGGGCCTTCGAACCGCCTGAGTCTCACAATCTATACGACCGACTTGCTCGGCAGGCCGCAGCCTGCGGAGCCTGTCACCCTTAGCGTCCAGCCGTACTCGATCGCGACCAACCAGTATACCAGTTTGAGCTCCGTGACGTTCGCGGGTCTGGGTACGGGCGGTGTGACGGGGACATTGGCTTCGGCAGCCCCGGACGGCCCTGTGTCTTTGGTCACCCAGGGGGACGTCTACGGTTACGCGCCCTTGTTTTACGGAATCTACCTCCAAACTAGCTACATCTACCCAGATGTCGCCGCCGAGCCCGGGTCAGTCGCGCCGGGCCAATCGCTCACGATAATTTCCACCCCCATAGCCCCAGTGAATGTCTACTTCGAGACTTCTTTTGAGACCGGGAGGCTTTTCGCCTATGACGTCTCGGTGGGCTCAAACGTAACAGCGAGTCTGATCAACCCAACAGGTGGCACCATTTCGAGCGCAAACCTGTACTATCAGCCTTGCGCTCAGGCCTTGCGCGTCTGCAACGGAGGAGCCAAGATCATCTATGGGCAGCTCCAGGTGCCAGCAAACGCCACCCGTGGATTGTACACAGTCCAGCTTCACGCGAAGTATGGGTCCTTTACGCCTGGCGGGAACATCACCGGGAGCTTCTACGGCCAGGTGTGGGTGTCCGGCAAGGCCATAGTTCCACAGATCTCGCTCTTTCCCGCTTTCACGTCTGGCTCTTCCGCCATCTTGAATTCGCCCTCCTCGAACATCACCTCAGCGGGAGGCCTCTTCGGAGGCGAACACGTCAGCCTAGTGGCGAGGATAGCCTACTCCAACGGTACCATTGTCAAGTTCGGGGAGTTCTCCGCGGCGGTCTATCCGCACTCGTTGTCAGACCAGTACGCGTCCCTGATTCATTCGGTGTACGCCCAGGGAGGACTGATTCAACTCCGGTTCGACCCGGACTTCCAATCGTGGGTCGGAAACTTGACTCTCCCGAGCGCGTCCAGCCAGGGAGACCTAGCTCCTCTCGGGGTCAATTCTGTCGGATACTCTGGGAGTTACGACGTATTCGTAACCGGGTTGGCGTCGGACGGAACTCCGACCACAACCGAATCGAATGCACAGCAGCCCTTCTTCGTCGAACCTTACGTCTACGTGGGCCCTGACACGCAGGTCTCCTCGATTTCCGGGGGGCTCCAGTCCCAGCTAGCTTTCGTAGGTGCGACGATAACGGCCTCTGGTTCACTTAATGGCGACCTCTTTCTAGGGAGTGTCAGTATCAAGGGCGGAAACATTGTCATCACAGGTTCCCGGATTGATGGAAAGCTGTTGCTGGACCACGCGAACGTGACCCTGATCGGGGTTTCGGGCGGTACCATCATAGCAAACAACAGCACGCTTACTCTGAAGGACTCCAGCATCGACTCCTTGGAGCTCACCGGGTCCAAGGTCTCCTTGGCCGACTCGTCGTACCGGAGCGTGACCCCCACCCTCCCGGTCATTGCGGCCGGCGGTCTCTCGAAGGCAATTGGGGGTACGTCAAACTTCAACGTGACTGTCGCCGGTGCAGGCCTCACTCCAGACTCGCTTTCGGCCTGGGTTGACGGCGCCACGGAGAGCCTGCGAGTGAACTCGACTTCATCTGGGCTCAGGGCCTTTGGCACGATAGACGCGACAAAGCTGAACGACGGAGTGCACACGCTTCAGCTTACTGCGATACAGTCAGACGGGCTTTCCGCAACACTCTCGACGACGTTTAGTACCAATGCCCAGGTCTCGTCTCTAAGAGGAACCGTCCTCTTGGCATCGGTTGCTATTGGTGCTGTAGCCGTCGTCGCTTTGGTCCTTGGGGTTCTCGCGATCAGACGAAGAAAGGCGCCCCAGGCTGCCCCCGCCACTGGCGGGTGGCACGTTTAAGACCGCTCTAAAACCGGGGCTGTAGTCGTATGAGAATAGTTCCCGAAGGGGCCAGACTCGAGGGCTCGTCTCTCATTGCGGGATTTCATGGCATCGGGGCCACAGGCTACTGGACCGTCAAATTCCTGATAACTGAGCTGAAAGCCAGGCGCAAATGCTTCATCGACTACGAGTATTCGCCAGCGGTGGCCTCTCAGGTCGAAGGCAGGGTGTCAACCCCGTACGAAGTGTTCGTTGCAGGCAACCTTTCCCTGTTCAAGGCCGAGGTTTCTCCCGCGAGGGAGAGGGAGAACGAATTCTACAGGCAGCTCGCCGATTGGATAATGAGCTCGGGGGTCAAGGAGGTCGCGCTAGTCGGAGGCCTGGACGAAGGGCTGAGGAACGATGGTAATAGGTACAAGGTGGCAATGACAAGTGCGTTCAACTCGCTCGGCGGGCTACCATCGGAGCCCCTGTTCGAGGAGGACAGGATGATAGTTGGCCCCGTGGCTTCGCTGCTCAACTCCTTCGAGATGAACTCCTTCCCCGCATTCGCGGTCCTCGCCTACTCGAACACAGAGCGGGTCGACCCTCGGGCGGCTGCCTCGGCAGTCGAGTTCCTTTCGAAGAGATATGGGTTCACTGCTAACACAGCCCCCCTAATCAAAGGAGCCGAGGTCATCGAGGGCGAGCTGAAGATGATCGAGGAGAAGGAGAAGCGGCCCGCCGGCTCCGTCTACTCCTGACCCGCGTGAATTCGTTCTTCGTCGCGCCTTCTTTCTGGACTGTCTTGTATCCCATTCTCTTCAAAGTCTTCTTCGCATCATCGAGAGTTACGGGGTGTTCCATGGCTCCGACTTCAGTCTGGCTGAACGGATAGACGAACTCAAGCTCGCTTGGGTAGGGCCCGAAAATCGGATGGAGCAAGTAGGAGTCGTGAGCTCCGGACTTTTGACTCCTCGGGACCCTGCGGCCGTTCCGGGCGTCATTGCGGACCGTCACCGTCGCTCGGCTGGAGCTTTTTCGAATTACTTTCTCGAGACCCAGGGCTGCCCTTCGGACTTCAGGCCTCTGAAGGTCTTCCGCGCTTCTGACGAAGAGCCCCTTGTCCTTGAGAAAGGGGGTCCCGACTGACAAGACTTTCGAGAATTTTGCGAGCTCAACGAAGGCCTCCCTCAACCTCGGGTGCGCCATCGACCTCTCCTCGACCAGGTCCCAGAGCCTCCCCTCAACGATTGCTTCCTTGCACGCATCAAGCTCTGCCTTCAAGGTGAAGAGGTTGTGAATCGAGAGGAGCCTTGTCCTCTCTTTTTGATCCAGCTCGAGGAGGGCCTGCACTCCCGTCTTCGAGCAGACCTGACAGGCGCAAGGCAGGTACTTCATTGATTGGAGCGTCATCACACCTCCCCTGGTCATGTATCTCCCTGTTCTGGCGAACATGACGTAGCTCGCTGAGTCGAAGGTATCGCAACCGAGGGCCACGGCCAGGGCCATGGTGAGCGGGTGGCCAGCCCCGAATAGGTGGAGCGGCGCAGAGTAGGGCACCGCACTCCTGGCGGCCGAGATCATCTTCACCAGGTCGGCGAACATGTAGTTCTCCATCACCTGCACCGGGCTCCCGAGCGCCAAGAACTGGAATCCTCCCTTGACCAGGGCCGCGGCGGACTTGCGAACGAGGTCGAGGTGCAACCCTCCCTGAATTGGCCCCACCCAGATTGTCTTGCTATCTCCGAACTCCTTCATGGTTGCCATGGCGTTCTTCAGGCTGTACTCTACTGTCTCCTTTGCCCTGAGCCTCGTCTGGGGATATCCCGTGGGCCTGTCAAGCGTTACTGCAATGTCGGAGCCGATCCCGGCCTGAAATGAGGCAATGGCCGCGTAATCAACCTCCAGGTCCCCGTACTCGAGGACCTGATACCCCCCGGAGTCGGTCATGAAGACTCCGTCGAAGTCGAGAAGTTTGTGAATCCCTTCCCGAAGGGCCTCCTCTTTCCTCCGTGAATGTATGATGTAGGAGTTGGTCATCAGGCCCCCGAACCCCATTGACTTCAGCTCCCCAGGTGGGACCTGTTGGTTGACCGGATGGATCACTGGGAAAAGGTATGGAGTCTCAAGGGTCTTGCCACCAACCTTCAAAGAACCTATCCTGCCGAGCAGGTCCGACTCTTTCACCTCGAAGGAGAACTTCAACCGCGTGCTCGCCCCTATCGGTTCAATCTTAAATGATGTCTAGCCATTTCGCAATGAGGCTGCACTAGGGAACGGCCTCCCCGAGCGACGAGCTGTGAAAAACCACGATTCAGAGATACACTAATTTAGAGCTCCCTGTGAAGTCGGCAGGAGGGAAATCAGTGAGCAGGGTGGCGGAAGTGAAGACCCGGATTTCTTCTGTGGAGCTCCTGGCCACTCTAAAGAAGAGCTACAGCTATCGCGAGCTTTCTGCTGTCCTCGGATTGTCTGCCCCGATACTGAGCAGGTATGTACGCGGCCACGTTCTTCCCAGTGCCGCTAGGTCCGAGAAGTTCATCGTGACCTTCAGGGAGAAGCTTCTGAGGAAGATCATCATGGACGAGGTGAGGGTCAGCCAGGACGGCTCGTACAACATCAGCAGCGTGGTTTCAAACGTGGGGCTTCTGAGGCAGATCGCCAAAGTCGTCTACAGCGAATTCGCGCTCCTCAATGTCGACAAGGTGGTCACCATGGAAGTCGACGGCGTCCCGTTGGCTACAGAGGTGGCCGGGGAGTTCAACGTCAACCTCGCGGTGGTGAGGGCGGAGAGAGACCTTGGTGTCGAGGAGTTCATAGAACAGAAAGCAGTGTACTCTCCCTCCACGGTGAAGTACCTATATCTCTCGAAGACAGCGATCAAAAAAGGAGAGCACGTTCTGATAGTCGACGACTTGGTAAGGTCTGGCACGACCATCGAGGCCCTTACCCGGATCGTCGAAAGGTCGAAGGCCAGGATCGTTGGCGTCTTCGCGATAGCCTCCGTGGACCAGTCCATGGCCAAGCTACGGAGCAGGCTCGGGCTGACCTGCCCCATCGAGTCGCTGGTGACACTCGAGCAGAAACAGAGGCGCTTCAGCTACTAGCCGGAGAAATATTGACTCCGATTCTAATCGACGCCGCGTACGTCGCGAAGGTGATTCCCGCAAGGAGGAAAGACTCCCACAAGAGGATGAACGGCACGGTCTGCGTAGTCGGAGGGAGCAGGCTGTATCACGGGGCCCCTTTCCTCTGCGCCATGGGAGCGATGAGGTCCGGGATCGACCTCGTGTTTCTCGCCGTCCCTGCGACGATTGCTACTCCTCTCAGGGCGCTCTCACCCGATTTCATTGTCATCCCTCTACCTGACTCCAAACTCACCCGGGGTAACGTATCCAAACTCATGTCGTGGGTGCCCAAAGTGGACACCTTCGCAGTCGGACCGGGACTCGGTCCTCAGAAACCTGAGTCCCTCGCCCAGGCACTGAACGAGATGAAGGGAGATGGCAGGTCCTTGGTCGTCGACGCCGACGCACTCCGTCCGCAGGTCCTCCCATCGATCAGGAACACCAAGACCGTGGTGACACCCCATGCCAAGGAATTCGAAAGGCTCTTCGGGGAGTCCCTCCCCGAGGACCTCGACGCTAGGACCAAGGTCGTTTCGAATCATGCAAAGAAGTCAGGGCTGACCGTGCTGGTGAAAGGGCCCGTCGATATCATCTCCGACGGAGACACGGTTGCCCACAACGAGACTCATTCTCCCGCAATGACCGTAGGGGGGACCGGCGACGTACTCACGGGGATAACAGCCGGACTCCTCGCCAAGAAGGTCCGACCATTCGAGGCTGCTTGCGCTGCGGCCTTCATCAATGGCTCCGCCGGTTTCGAAGCCTCCAAGGAGCTTGGGCTGCACATCATGGCCTCGGACGTTGCAAACCAAATTGCAAACGTCATGAAAAAATTCGACAGGCTGGCATGAAGCGAAGGAGGCCGGGTCTGCAGGGGAAGTGGGCCCATGTTGTGAACTCGTTGCAAGAAATCGTCCCCTCCTACGAACGAGCATCTAGCAGAATTTCAATCTTCGAGGATAGACGAATGCGTCTGGAGGCTGTCTCTTTCGCGGCAAGACGCGGAGGACTTGTCCTCGACCTTGGAGCAGGGCCTGGGACGATGTCTCGTCTCGTCGTCTCTGCGGGGGGCGAGCCTGTTCTCCTCGACGCGTCAAGAATCATGCTGAAGGCCTCTGGATTCCCCAACATAGTGTCCGCGGTGTTCGAGTGTCTCCCGTTCCGAGACGGGGTGTTCGACGGAGCCGTAGCAGGTTTCGCCCTGCGTGATGCCCATGACCTCTTGACCGCATTGGCGGAGCTCTCTAGGATTCTGAAACGCGGGGGACGATTCGGCCTGTGCGACCTCGGGAAGCCGGATGGCCCGCTGAGGGCGCTTGGGGTGGCTTTCTATTTGCGCGTAGTCCCGAGCCTCGTAGGGCTAGCATCTGCTGGGAGGGTTGGCCTCCGATACGGGTCGCTTTTCGACACCTATGTGTTGACCCTCCATAATTCTGAGCTTCAGTCTCTCCTCGCTCGCTGCCTCGGGGAGGCCTCATCCCATGAGACGCAAATGGGCGGGGCGATCGTCGTCCGTTGTGTGAAGAGTGCCTAGACCTTCTTCGCCAGAGCTCTAATCAATGCGTCGACCTTCGAAACCGGGACTCTGCACCCCGCCGCCTTCCTGTGCCCTCCACCGCTCCCGCCCAGGCTCACCGAGATCTTCGCAACGGTCCTCCCCAGATGTACTTTGCACTCTGAAGTCCCACGGAGGCTGACCTCATACCAACCCTTCTTCTTCTCCTTCATCGCCACCCCAACTGGTACTTCGAATGCCCCGATCAGTAGCTTCGCGATATTTCCAGTCGAGTACTGGCCGGTGACCATGTACGCCAGGCGTCCCTTCTTCGTCCCGTGTGCCTTAACGAACTCCCCCAGTTGAGCGATTTTCTCGAGCTCTTCGACTGCCGCTTGAGGGACCCCGAGAATCTCATGGGGGTGCTTCATCCTGGAGAGTTCCCTCACAACCATCTCAGGGAATCCTTCCTTCCCCTCCTTCCTTCCGAGGGCGTATGAGAGCATCGACGCCTCCAGCAAAACGAACTGCCTGTCCGACTGCTCCATCATCTTCTTCGCCAAGGGGGAGTCGTCCATGTAGTCCGTGACTGCACCGCAGAGGGCGATCAGTCGAGCTCTCTCCGGGAGCTGGTCCTTGAACGTCCTGTAGGTGAGCATGCTCGCGCATTCCTTCGTGTCGTGGACCACCTCCACCCCTGCCTTCCTGAGCTTCCTCTTGGCCCCCTCCGACATGTAGTGGTGGTCGATGTAGGTTATCTTGGCGTGCGCAGCTAGCCTCTCCATCTGTTCGAGGAACTCAGGGAAGTCGGCGCTGTCTGCGCCGAGGTCGCTCAGCACCACGCGTTCAGCGTCGTCCGGGATGCGTCTGAGGTTCTCCACCAGATCGTCGTAGTCTGAGAGGATCAACTCGCCCCCCGTGGCGGCCACTGAAAGGGACGCGGAACCCAACCCGTCGACGTCCTTCCTGTGGGAAAGGCAGTATGCTTTCAACTGAAATCCCGGCCCACGGCCGTGATTTAAGCAGGAGCGGGATTGGAAGGGACTTCGGGCTGCATGTTTCTTCTATGGACGAGGTAGGACAGGGGAGCCTTCACGGCAGCCCATAGAGAAGGCACGATTAGCAGGTACACCAGCAGCTGGAACCCGAGCACAATCGAGGTCCCCTGAGCGGAAACGGCGAGGTTCCCACCATTGGTGATCATCCAGAGATACAACGCGCTGACGAGGGCTGCGCCTGAAATGAACGGGACTGAAACGGCCATCCCTTGAGTCAGGGCCGCAGCGACATCAAGTATGGTCAGCACGATGCCGAATTCGTAGACGAATGCCGGGATGGTAATCGGAGAAGACGGAATCCACTTGGAAAGGAACATGCCGGCATAGTAGGGGACAATTATCCACAGGAGGAGATTGAGCATCAAGACCCAGGAGGCCTTGAGTATCCTTCTCCTGGTGGAAATTTTCTGGCCGAACAATTCTACTGACCTCCTTGATGGACGAAGCCGCCCAAATCAACCCCGATCCCCAGGCTGGCGAATGGGACCATTTGGATCGCCACAGTCCCGTCGATTCTGTGATTGCTCGAACTGGCGTACTGAGCTACGTCGACGATCGTCATCCGGAAGCGAAGCATCCCCTGCTCCCCGGCGGGGACGTTGACTTGCGCGGGCGAGCACACAATGTTCGCTTGGGGAGTGCAGCTGACGGTCACGTTTAGAGCGTAGAGCCCTTTGTTAGGGACCGTAATGTTGATGGAGACGACCTCGGAAGCGCCTTGCATCACCGCCCTTCCCGTGGCCTGCGGGGATGGCCCTGATAATTCCGACTTCACCGCATTCCAGTCCTGATAGGCAGAATAGAACACGGTCCCAAGGATTAGAATCAAGGTGAGGGTTATGGCAATCGACACGCCCCTGATGACCTTCAGTCCGGTGGGGGTCTTCTGTTTCATAGGGACATCTCGACCATGCCAGTTCATCGTGTGCGGCCCCGATTGAATATTTACGAAGTATGGACTCAGACTACATTTACCATAACCCCCTGCCCACTGGCCTGTTTGTTTCAGGCCTACCTTTGCTCTTCCGTGACGCTGCTTTCAGTCCAGTCTTTGCTTCCTTGTTATCCTCACCGGCAGCGTGGTGGCTAAATGGTCACGAAGACGTCTAGCACGTTTGAAACCGGGTTGTTGTTTGTTGTTACGGCGAATAATTCGACTGTATACGAACCCCTCGCCGGCACGTCGGTAAGTGGGGCAAAGGTCGTCCCTGTTTCTCCCGATGACAAAGTGATTCCGCCGGTGCCGACTGCAACAGTCTGACCCCCGCCGTTCTTCCAGATTGCAAAGACAATCAGGTCCAGAGACGAAGACCATTCGCTGGTGAGGTTTGCTTTGACGGCGCTGAATCCGCCGAGGGTTCCAAACGAACCGTCAACGATGTACAGGGCTGGTTGCGCACGGACCGGTGGAATCGAGCCAAGTGCAGTCACGACCAAGAGAAATGACAAGGCCAAAGCCAGTCTTGGGATTTTTCGCTTGATCTTCCCAGAGCTCCTCGGCAAGTCCAAGGTCCCCCACCCTCTGAAAACTTCCGACTAATGAAAGATTCCTCGGGACGAAAAGCCGATGAAGAGACGACCCACGCCAAGGGGCTTGTCGTTGAATCCTCAGCGACAGATGGTGATAGAAACGCGATTCTATCGAATCTTGGCGACGGCCCGGCCTTTGCCTTGGTCGTACCAGGCCCTACCCATGGCCTCGGTGTTGAATGATGCTCCCACTCTCCCCCTGATGTCGATAGTGATGATACCGGCCGTGTCCCTGCCTCGGGTCTTCGTGACGAAACCTACGGCCTTCCTTGCGGCCTCTGGTCCCGACGTTTCCCTCATGTACTCGCAGGCTTTGAACGATAGTGCGCATTTGATAATTTCTTCCCCCGTCCCTGTTGCGCATGCCGCTCCGGTCCGTGAGTCTGCGAATATCCCTGCCCCAAGGATGGCCGAATCCCCCACCCTTCCAGGGAGCTTGAGCCATCTCCCTCCGGTGCTTACTGCGGCAGCTGGTATTCCGTCCGAACCGACTGCTACAGCGCCTACTGTTTCCCCCATGTTTAGTTTCCGAACCATCTCGAGGGCCTTGGCGTGACTCTTCTCTTTTTTCAACACCAGGAATTTCGCCCAGGATGACTTGGAAGGTTGAACATTCTCGATTCGCATCCCTGCCAGGCGAGCATAGTCGGCGCATCTTTCCCCGCCGATCAGGACGTGCTCGGTGTTCTCCATGACCCACCTCGCGAGCGAAACAGGGCTGTATGTGCAGGTGACGCTGCCGACCCCAGCCCCCGCGAGTCCTTTTCCCCACATCACGGCACCGTCGAGTTCGACCTTCCCCTCTGCAGTAAGACAGGCCCCCCTCCCGCAATTGAACGAACCAGACTCCTCCATGAAGCTCACCGCCGCCTGTGCCCCATCCAGACCGGAGCCCTTCTTCATCTCGGCCAGGCCGGCATCGACAGCCTTCAGGAGTTGGCCGAACCTCTTGTCGTCCTTGCCGTAGACACCGCTCCCCGCGCCGCCATGAACTATGATGGATGGTTTCAGGAAGGTTTCTCTGGCGCCTGGCGGAAGTATGAAAGGCTTGATATGACAGAGTGTCTTACATGTTGCAATACATGCCTATCATCAGCGAGACAAGAATCGTCGAGAGCGAAAGATCGAGCCCCATGAAAGATGTGTCTGGTTCCCACGGATCCAAAAGGTTCGTCCGAAAATGATTAGCGCTCCCAAAGGGGTCCTGAGGCTAGCTGCACTCAAGATGCTCTCCGAGTCGTCGCTTTCTGGGAGCGGCCTGGCTGAACAGGTTAGACGGGTTACGGGTGGCGAATGGAACCCAGGCCCTGGATCCATCTACCTGATTCTTGGGGATTTGCTCAAGAAAGGCCTGATAACCGAGCTTCCCAAGAGAGAAGGCAACGTAAGGAGGTACATCATCTCTGGGAAGGGAAAGGTGGAGTTGGCCATGTTGACGAAGCAGGCGGAGTCTGATGTCTCCAGACAGCTGCGTCTTTTGGCAGTCTATTCCTCCCTGGCCGGGAGAAAGGAGCTGAAGGCGAAGGTCCAGGCCCTAGCAGACGGACTCAGTCCCGGTTTGGATGTCGGAAAGTCTTAGAACGCACTAATCGGCGTCCTGCGCAAATGCCAGACAGGCCGGTGGAGGTCGAGCAGGCAGGAATCGAACATATCCCTGAAGACCAAAGGCACGGTGCCCCGGGTCGCGTCTTCACACTTTGGTTCGCGGCCAACCTGACCGTGGCCGACTATGTGATAGGGGTCCTGACAGTCCAAGTGTTCGGTCTGACAGTCCTCCAGGCACTTCCTGTCCTTGCCGTCGGCAATCTTCTCGCGGGCCTCGCTCTCGGCCTCTCGGCGGCCATGGGCCCGAAGCTCGGTTTCCCACAAATGCTTTCCTCCCGGAGTTCATTTGGGAGGAGGGGCAATTACCTGTTCGGAGGCCTGAACTGGATTAGCACCGTCGGATGGTTCACTGTCAACACGATACTAGGAGTGGAGGCTGCGCAGACAGTCTTCCCCGGGCTCAACTTCTACGCCGTTGCCACGGCCCTCGTAGCCGTGCAGATTATCGTAGCAGTCTACGGCCACGATTTCATCCAACTATTCGAAAAGGCGATGTCGGTGCTACTCGCCCTACTCTTCTTCGGCATATTCCTCTTGACGCTCCCGCGTTTGAACGAAGCGCTGTCATTTGTCCCGAGTGGGGGCTCAGCAGCGGCCCCTTCACTTGGAGCGTTGGGTGTCGTGCTCGCGGTTTCCTTCTCCTATCTGATGAGCTGGTCGCCCTACGCCTCTGACTACACAAGGTACCTCCCGTCGTCAGCATCGGGCCGCAAGGTTGCTCTCTACGCGCTTGCCGGTGGAGCAGGGGCCTCGTTCGCAGTCGAGGTAATCGGGGCGCTTGTCGGGAGCCTGACCTCCGGGCTCGGGTTCGGGGGCCTCTATGGCCTTGCCGGGCTCTTCGGTCCAGTCGCGATACTCGCCATCATACTGGGAGCGATGGCAGCCAACGCCCTGAACATCTACACGAATTCACTTTCCGCCCTTGTCCTCGACGTCAAGACAAAGCGCTGGGTGGCAGTAGTAGTCGGTGGGTTGGTCGGCTTGGCACTTTCTTTTGCCGGCCAGGTCAACTTCGAGCTGAATTTTGAAAACTTCCTTCTCGTCCTTGATTATTGGATAATGCCATGGCTTGGAATCGTACTAGTGGACTACTACCTCTCGCGGAGGACTACCGTACAGAGTTCAGCCGAAGCAGGGAGCCTGGACGCGAGAGCTCTGGCTGCCTACCTGGTCGCTGTCGTTCTTTCAGTGCCCTTTATGGTGCCAGCACTTCGCCTGGGATTCCCCTTCGGAGCGCTCGCCTACCTCTTCGGAGGTGCAGACTTCAGCTACTTTGTCTCTTTCTTTGTAGCTGCGGGCCTGACGTATTTGCTGAGACGGCCCAGACCCTAGGGGTCAATGGATCCTGCCCGGTCGCACAGAAGTCGCTTAGAAAGGCGGGGGAAACAGAACCCACAGGCTTTTATCTGAACTCGTCTCACGAGTCACCTGTGTCGCTGGAGACAAAGTTCAAGGTCGACATCTTCCCTGCGGAGAAACCGAAGAAAGTACCAAAGGCGGTTGGTGACAGCCTGAAAGGAGCCGCGAGCGGAAAAGCAATATCACGAATGAAGAAGGAGAGCGTAAACTGCCCGGTCGTCAACAAAGAGGTAGCATTCCTCGTCTGTTTTGCCTGTCCCTCATTTCTGCGTAGAGTAATGGGGGTGGTCGACTGCGCCGGAGGCAAGGGACCGCCGCAAGAATGGCTTCTCGGCTAGCCTTTCCAGAACCCTACGGCTAAGCCGATGATGAAGGTCAGGGAAGAGTAGGGCAGGTATCCTGCCACGCGCTGGGCATAGGGTCCAAGCGAGCTTCCGGACTTCAAGACGGAGAGCAGCGGCTTCAGGACCTGGTCGGGGGTGATTATGCCCAAGGCGATCAGGATTAGGATGAGGACCGCAATTGCTATCCCAATCTTGAGTGCGCTCTTGACGATTACGCCGACGATGAACCCAACGATAACAGGGAGGATTGCCGCCACGAGGAAGGTAGTCGACAGGTCGGGCAGGACCAAACTGACCATGAAGCCCGATGCGCCGGCTGGCTTTATGAAGGTATCCGCAAGTGATTTTACTGCCGTCGGAAGCAGCGATGATTGTGCCCGACAGGCGACTGCTTGTGGCCTGCATCTCCTCCTCAGTGGCCGGAATGCTTCTGAGCGTGTTTCTGCACTCTCCCTGGTCGGTCCCCAGCAACTACAGTGACATAGGCTCGTTCTGGGGAAGGTCGTGGGTGATTGGGGGGCAGATTCCCAACTCGTCCCCTGGCACATTTTTCGAGTATCCTCCGATTTCAGGCTTGATACTCTACGCGGCTCGCGCTCTTGGCGGCAACTATGATGGATACTACCTGAGCATCAGCGTCTTCAGTCTGATTGCGGTCGCGGCAATCGCTTGGTCTGCATGGCGCCTCGCTTCCGCCCTCGGGACCAAGGTCAACCCCCTGTACTTTCTGCTTCCAAGTATAATCATCTACGGGGTATACAACTTCGACCTGTTCAACGCGCTGTTCATAGTCTTGAGCCTTCAGTTCTTCGTCGAGAAGAGGAGGGGCTGGTCCGCCGTCTTCCTCGGTCTTGCGGTCGCGACCAAGCTGGTAGCAGGGGTCCTCCTCCCTGTTTTCTTCATCGAGTTGGCCAGCTGGAAGGACAGGTCTCGGTACTTGGCGACGGCCGCCCTGGTGGGGGGCGCCTTTCTCGTCCCAATCGCTATCATCAACCCTGGTTTCTTCAACCAGTTCTACACCTACTTTTCGAACTGGGGGCTTGAGGACGCATGGTACATCTTCATCTTCGGGGACCAGTTCTCACGAACCGCGAAGCTGTTCGGCCTTGTGCTCATGCTGGCATTGTTGGTTAGAATCTACACGCTGAAGAACATCCCAATGGTACAGCGGGCATTCTTGACGCTCACCGCCTACCTCCTGTCGACCTACATCTATGCGCCGCAATTCAATGTCATGATGATCCCCATCGTGGCCGTTCTCGCCCTGACTTCCCCCGCGCTCTACTTCTGGGAGGCCTTCAACGCCCTGATAATCCTAACCTGGTTCACTTATCCCGACCCCACTCACGCTTGGACCCTGCCGCAAACGATGGCCTTACTCAGGTCAGCGGCCTTGGCCATGCTTGGCGTGTCTGTGGCCTCTGCGTCGGGGCATCCCATGACCAAGTGGTTCAATCGGAAGACCGTTCCCGCAATGACTGCCACCGATGTGCGGGCATGAAGGGACATAAGGGGCAGCAGTTACGACTGCTGTATCAGTGACCGATAATCACGCGAAGCCAGTCTGGGAGGAAACCCTTCGCGGGGAAGTAGACGAAGAAGAAAATGAAGGCCATGGCTACGTACACATACATCAACCGACGTGGGAACCAATCCCTGGTCAGCCAATAGCTCGCCCCCAACGCCACAGCAGGGATTGCGGGGACGAAATAGAACGGATACGTCACTCTTTCGGTGAAGAAGATGAATATGTAGGGGATGTACGTCCAAAGGAAGAATATGAGTGCGAGGCCGGCGAACTTCGTCGTGTCAGGAACGCTGGGGCCAGGAGTGCCACCCTCCGCAAACCCGAACTGCTCGAGTACTGGCTGGGGCCTTCTGAAATGCCGATAGACGACCAGAGCGGCCAGGGGGGCCCAGACAAACACAGTCCACGTTTCAATGAGATTCGTCACCCCGTAGTATGCTAGGGCCACGAAGGAGTACTGCCCACCCTGGCAGACCCCATTGACCGTGTTGGGACAGACACTCACCGACGTCGCAAAATACGACACCGGCGAGTAATACAGAATCCAGTCGGTGGGGAGGATGGGTGCGCCGCCGGGGTCGTTCGGAAATTTGCACCAATAGCCAGTCGTAGGCTGGCACGCCAGCTTGTCGGCTTTCAGGGACGAACCATAGCTCAGGACATACCCGACGTGTTGGACGAAGGTAGGCATCGCCGGCGAACCCAGGGTCGAGTCGTAGGCCTGAAGCCCGGCGGCGAAGACTAGAGCAAGCACCAAGGCCACTTTGAAAATCGAATAGACCCGTGCCCCCCGGGTTCCTTCCCCGAAGAGAAGGACGTACGTCAGGAACGCCAGGGCGATGAATATCGCCGTCTCCTTGGCGAGGCCCGCCACGCCAAGGAAGATCCCAGAAATGATGTACTTGTCTAACTTCCATACCCTCAGGCCCGCGAAGTACGAAAAGAACGCCGCGAGCCCGAAGAACACCTCGGGGACGTCTAGGAGAGCTCCGCTTGACTGTGAGAAGAACATCACGTCGAAGCTGAGCAGTAGAGCCGAAATGTAGGCCACCCTCTTGTCTCCAGACACCTTCCACGCAATGCCGAACAGGAGCGGTATGCAAAAGGTCCCTAGGAGTGCAGGCACGATCCGCCATCCAACGGCATTGTAAGTGCCGAACACCGCCATGCCACCGGCGATGAGGGCGGATACGAGGTAGGGGTGCTCCATATGACAGTTGGAGATTGTAGTCGCGCAGTGTTGCCCTGAGAGCACCCCCATGGCCTCAGGGACGTAGAAGACTTCGTCCATTATGCATCCGTAGTTCTTCGAACCCGTGTTGTAGCAATTCAGGGACTGGTAGGTGATGTTGAGCCGGGTCTGCTGTGTTGGCAGGGTCCACGTTCCAACAGCAGAACTCCCAGGCCCAAGAGGGTCAGAATATGAGAGAGGTTTTGTAAAGCCGGTCCCCAAAAGGTGCGATGGTGCATTCAGCTGGATGTTGGCTAACGCTTCGGACCCGCTAGCCGTGACCGTCACGTTCAACTGCTGGCCGGTCTGGGATGAGGTGACAGTGAGGATCGGGTTCCCGTTGCCGTCTTTGTCCCCTGAGACTATCTGGGTTCCAATTGTCCCAGACACCGCATGCGCATCGCTCGCAGGTGGGAGCCCGACGACGTACAAGTGCGCTATCAATACGGCAAGAGTAAGGCCGACCACAAAAGCCATCGCTCTCCTGTGGACGGGGAAGGCGCTCCACGCATAGGTGACGCCGACTGCAAGACTGGCGAGTGATAGGGTAATCAGGCCCGCTCCGAGAACTGCGGCAGGAATCAGCAGGGCCTCGCTGGAAGTAGCCACGTGGGCAAATATCACAATCAGCAGAAATGCAAGGTCGACAAAGACGCCGAGAAGGAGGATGCGTAGGGCCTTGGCCAGCCGACCCACGTCCTTCGGAGCTTCAGAGACCTTCATGTCCGGAGTCTCACCTGATGCCTAGAAAAGCAATAGGAATCGTCCGTCGGGCTCGCTGGTCGGACTTACAGCGGCTTAAACAATGAGGGCAGGCTGAGGCCCCTGACGAAACCGAATGCCTCACGCAGTGACGCCCTTTGAACCAGGTCCGTCTCGTGCACTGCGATCTTCCTATCAAGGAACTCTTCCAAGATCGCCCGTTTGACGACCATCCACCCGACCTCTCCTAGGAGGTTGGTCAGGGCCCTCTCCAGTTTGGTTGGGTCAGCGCTTGCCTGCTGGAGGCTCAGGTTGAACTTGTTCGTCATATAGTAAAGTACGGTTCTCTTCCCATCCTCGTTGAATATCGTTGTCAGGGCAGTATCGAGTCTTGAAGTTACCTCATCCGGGCCCTCATTCTGATTAGGACCGGGTTGCCCTGCTTTGTCTCCCCCGAACAGATTCAAGATTTGAATTTCCATGATGCGAGCTAATTAGTGGTTGTGGATTGGTGATACATATATCAAATTCGACACTCATCGGGCCCCTCATCAACATCCCGGTTTCGGTCAGTTTTCGCGCTTCTTTCGCTTGTACTCGGAGACACTCTTCCGCCTAAGGTAGTCCTGGACCGCCTCGTTGAGGAGCTCCTGAAGAGTGATCTCCTCGTCCACGGCCCTCTTCTTTGCCCTCTTCCAAAGGTCCTCGTCGACCTTAAGCGAGGTGACCCTGAATGGCTTCGCCACGGTTCATCACCCGTTGATACAGTAGTATTTATGTGATGTAGTATTGATAGGAAAATAGATTCAGAATCAGTAATGCATATATAGAAAGGACGGGGTGGTTCGCCTAAGATGTCAATAACCGAGTCCTACGTCTCCCTTCAGGTCGCGAACTCGTCGGGGTCGAAGAAGACTCCGGCTCGAAGATCTGAACTCGAGATCAAGATGGACGTTCTCCAGGTAGTGTCGCAGGGCATTGACAGGCCGACACAGATCATGTACAAGGCGAACCTCTCATGGATTGCGCTCCAAGAGAACCTAAAATCTCTGGTGGCGAAAGCCTTCCTACGTGAAGAGAACCTTGGACCAAGGAGGAGATACGAGCTCACTCAGTCAGGGTTCGATATCCTGCGTACCTTCCAGAAGGTCATCGACTCGATGGGTTCCACTCCCATAGTGCAGAAGCAAGTCTCATTCTGAGCGATTTCTTGGATTTCCTCTCCAAGCTCAGTGAATCTTCTGCACCATTTTTGAATTCGCACGAAACTAAGTTTGGTGAGTCAGGGCCTCCAAAGTTTAAGTAAACTTCTGCCGCTTCACGCCACAAATGACTGAGGAGGACCGGAACAAGGATGTGATGATCTACCGGTACGACCCGAAGAAGAAGTATTTCCTCGTATCCCTGCATCTTGAGAATAAGCCAGGAGCGCTCGGCAACCTGGCAAACTTGCTGGGGATCCGGGGCATGAACATCCTCGAGGGATATTTCGGGGGAATCAGCTATGGAACAAAGGGGAATGCTGGTTTCTTTCTTGAGAGCACAAACCAAAGGATGGACAAGGGATGGATCAAAGATTTCTTGGAATCCTCGGTATACGTTTCGGACGTGGAAGTAAGGGAAGGCGTGGAGGGGTTCCTTGCGGATTCGTTGAACTTTCCGCTAACTTGGAACAGCGGTGAAAGAGCAGTTCTGATGAGGATGGAGGGGCTAAGGGCCATGCTCCGCGCCGTCATAGAGGCGGACCCTGAAAAGGGGGAACAAGACATCTACAACCAAGGGTTCAATTTCGGCAAGGCTTCATGGCAGGACCTCCTGAAGGTCTTCCGGCCAAAGACGAAGGAGGGACTTGGAGAGCTCCTCGCGATCTACACAGCAGCCGGCTGGGGAAAATCTGATCTGGTCGAGCTTGACATGGCACGCAAGCACGCGAGGCTGAGGTTCACCGAGGGCTTCGAATGCGTAGATATGTCAACGGGGAAGCCTGAGAGTCACTTCACCAGAGGACACATGGCGGGGGCCCTGTCGGCGTTCTTCGGGAGTGACGTCAAAGCCGTGGAAACAAAGTGTACGTCTGCCGGGGACGATCACTGCGAGTTCGTAGTTTCGCCCTAGATTCTGAGGCTGCAGCTCAAGCCTTGCCCTTCTGCATCACAAGCTGTCCGCCACCGAAGGTCACGATGTTGCTGAAGATGCTCTTGACTACGTTCACTTCTCTTTCCGAGTGAGCCCCCAAGGTCAGAAGGAACACCGCGGTAATCTTGCTGCTGTTCAGCATCTCGTTCGCCTGCTTGAGGAACTTGTAGGTAACCTCGAGTCCCGAAGTAAGTATCAGGTCGGACACGCTGTCGAAGACCACGCCGAATTTCAGGTCGGGGTTGGACGTGATCGCCTTGTCTAAGACGTTGAGGAGCACAGACTGGTCCGCCGAAGGCACCATCACTTCGTCGGGCCTGTCGCCCGCTTTGGGATAGGACACCTTCCTAGTCATCGTGAAGAAACGCACGTTCGCCAACCCGGACAGGGCACTGTAGACAGGGCTCCCACTGGCTGTGAACGCAAAGAGCACACGCTGGGTCGACCCAAGTTCCGTTGCGAAGTCCCCGATCGGTTCCTCAAACTTGGAGGATGAGTCGACCTCCACGAGAAACACACGCCCAAGGATGTCTTCGGTCCTCAACCCTAGCCTCCCTGAGAAGCTCGTTGCGGGAGGGGCGATTCCCGCTGGAGCTATCCCCGGCTGGAAGAACGCCGAGAGCAGAGTCGCGCGCCTGAAGGTAGCGGCAGTCGCGGAGAAAGCGGCAGCAGCGAAGAGGTACCCAGCCGAACTCGCGTCAATCCCCTGATTGAGCAGGAATCCGTTGAACACAAGAAGGTCGATGCCTATCCCTACCCAGGCTATCGGCAGGATCGCAAAGGCCCTTCTCACCTGTGTATCGGCGGTCCTCCGCCTTGCGTAGATGAGGAGGCCAGATGGGTAAACGAGGAACACAAGGAGGATTCCGAGGAGCATGTCAAGATAGAGGGGGTCGAACGAGGTGGCCACCTCGGTCGCGCCTACCAGGTTCGGGAGGACCTGGGCTTGGAATGAAGAGGGAACAGCAAGAATCCAACCTTCCGCGATTATGATGTACGTAGCGTAGACAATGAGCAGCGTCGAACCCATCTGGTGCTTCCCGACTTCTCTTAGTATGTCGACCATCCTTCTCCCGTTCGGCCTGTAGAATATCGCCACTGCTACGAGTGTGAGCAGAAATACGTCCCCAAGTACGAACGTAGTATTCGATATGGTGTATGTGGTAAGGAATGCGTCGGTGAGTGAGGGCAGGCAGGCGGCAGAAAGGCAGCCTGGAGGCACGACGACGAAAGTCCTGGCGAACTCTAGAGAGACCACCGCCATGTAGAAAACGTGCACCATGACAAGGAGGTTCCTCACCTGGGGGTACTCCGTGGTCTTCTGCCTGTAGACGTAGATCGCAGAGGTGGCCGTAATGAGGAGGGTCACAAGGTGGACTACCGGGATGAGGAGGTCGGTGGGTTCCAATGGCAAGGCTATTTCCTTCTGGCCTCAAGCCATTCAGTGATTCTCTCCAGGGTCTCCCTCGCCTCTCCTCTCGGCAGGGACTTCAGCCTGGCCCTGGCGATGGCCGCATGCTTCTTGCTCAAATCAGCCGCAGACTTTACGGACCCGAGGTCGTCGAAGATCCCCAGGAGTTCGGCGACATCTGTCAGGCCGTAGGCACTCCTTCTCATCGTCGACAGAAGCAGGCTCCCTGTCCTGGCGTCTGCGTGCGACAGAGCATGAATGACTACGATGTTGGAGACGTTGTTCTGAAGGTCTTTCAGCATCGGCTTACCCATTTCTGAGCTGCTGCCGGTAAGGTCCAAAATGTCGTCCACCAACTGGAACTCGATGCCCAGGTTCCGCCCGAATTCGTACATGTCTCTCACCACTCTCGGTTTGGCCCCCCCAACTATCGCGCCTGACGCCGCCGCGGCCCCGAACAAAGCCCCGGTCTTGAGTCCGGCGAGCCTTACGTAGTCTTCCACAGTCGAATCGAGCTTCTTCGAAAGTTCTGACTCGAGGTACTCCCCCTCTGCTGCCTCCTTTGCTGCCTTTGCGATGTACGCCACGAGGGTGCCGAGCTGTTCCTTCGTGACGTCGAACTCTGCGTATTCGGAGAGCCTCTGGAATATCTCGAAAATCATCATGTCGGAAAGCAGGATCGCTGTTGTGACGCCATGCAGAATGTGAGCCGTCGGCTGGTTGTGTCTTGTAGCCGAATTGTCAATGATATCATCCTGGGTGAGAGACGCCGTGTGTGCCAGTTCGTATGCCACTGCTACCGGGAGCGCATCCCTGTAGGATCCTTTCAGCGCCTCGCAAACGAGGAGCGTGATGGACGGCCTCAACCTCTTCCCCCCGCTATCGACGAAGTCGTAGGCCAGGCTCATGATCTTGCTGTTGGGGTCTCTGTGCCTCCGCAGCTCATCCCCTATCGCGCGGACGTATGGGGCCAGGGCTTGGTCCATCGCCCCCTCGTTTAGGGCGTACTTCTCGCTCTCAAAGGTGGCCAATGTATGTCACTACCCCCCAGAGGAGGTATTCCCCGTCCGCGGCAAGGTCTCGTAGTGAGTCCCTATGCTTCCCCGACTTCGCATAGGCTCTGTACGCGAAGGAGTATGGCACAAAGATCACCAGCGGCAAAGCGAAGAACGGGACGATCCCCACTGCAACCAACCCGATGATGTATGCCCCCGAAGCAAGGTCCAGCAGGTCCATCACCCTCGAAGAGCCCGCCAGCCCTAGTTTGACGGGGAGAGTCTTCACGCCGAACTTAGCATCAGCGTCGAGGTCTCTCTGGTCGAAGAAGATTGTGTTGACCATCAACCTGAGGAAGACGAACGGCGCCAGGCCTAGTACAGCCGCCGGCAAGTCAAGGTAGTAGAGGACGACCAATACAGGGACTAGCGACCAACCGAAGGAAATTGTCACATTCTTGACTAGGGTAATCTCCTTGAGCCTTGAGACGCCGAGGGTGCTTCTCATCTTTCCCGAGCTGACGCTGTAGGCGACTGCCAGAACAAGTGGGATCAAAAGGGCGGTGAAGAATATCAGGTTACGCGTCAGTGCGAGGACGTAGCCTAGGGCGAAGCATCCTGCAGCTATGCCCTTCAGCGCTCCCTTCCGGCTCTTGAGGTACGCCGTCCTATCGGGGTGAGAAACTACATCCTGTTCGAAGTCTGATATCCTATTGATTGAATATGCCCCGAGAGAGAAAAGGTACGCCATGAGAAGCAGGTCCCAAGACGGAACCCTACCGAGGACAATCGCCACAGTCAGGGCCATACTTGAGGTGCCGAGAGCGAGCAAGTGCCCTCCATAGACCAGTTCTTTGTATGCCTTCGACGCCAGGCTCATTCTTCATTCCCCGCCTGAACCTCCGCGCTCCGTGGCGTCCTAGACTCCCCCGGCGAGTAAAGTCTCCACCCCCTCTTCGGCTCGAACATTTCCTCAGGGATCGCCAATGGCCTCGTCTTAGTCGTGTCGAGCATCGTTACCTCGTAGGAGTCCCCGGCTCCCTGCAAGTGCATCTCTATCTGCTGGACGCAGGTCTGAAAATCGGACATCGGAATGTCAACGATCGCCATGTAGGTCCTGTCCTCCGTCCCCGCTTCAAGCCAGGTGAATGGTAAGGCGTTGCAGAACTTCCTCACCTTTGTCATCCCCGCCTCATCGAGCTTTTTGGACAGGATAACGGCCTGCATGACCCCGGTCGGATTGCCTTCTTGGAACGGCTTCACCCACCTGATGTTGTTCCCCAGGATGAACCCGTTCTTCATCACGTGCTCGGCATGGTGATATCTCACTGTTCTCGGGTTGACACTGATCTCCTTCGCTGTCTTGGCCAGGGGCATAGTGGGGTCCTTCATCATCGAGCTGAGTATTTTCAGGTCGATATAGTCGACGTCCGAGTCTCTGTTCACATCTATGAACGAGGGCCCTATTTCGCTCATCGTCATCTCAAACCGATTCCAATCCACTTTCCAGCTTCGTTCCTCGAAGTCGTAGAATTCAGGCCTGAACGGAGGGTACCTCATCCAGTACAACTCCTTGTATTCGTACTCCTCGATGAGACCGTCTTTCTTGATTTGTTCCAGACTATCGAGGTACTTCTTCTTCAGCCTGAATGGGACGGCCGTCAGGCAAAAGTGCCTGTTCGACCCCATCTTCTTCCCCCAATAAACGACATAGCTCATCCTGTCGACCCAAGACTTCATGGAATTCCCGCTGGGCCTTACTGTCAGGTAACCCATCGTCAGGCCCAGTTGGCCGTAGTTCACGTCGATGGTCGTGGAGAGGCCGAGCTTTATGAGATGCCTGTTCACCTTGTATCTGATGGTCTCTGCGTTAAGTCCAGTGAGTCTCG
>JAPCJK010000016.1 GCA_027886975.1 Nitrososphaerota archaeon | reverse complement strand
ACACGAGTACAAAGCCACCGAAGAGAGCGGCTGTGACGTTATCGTAATGAGCAGTACCGGAAGCGAACCTCTCACCATTTCCGGCGTACTCAATCTTCTTCTTGTTCGGGAGGCGAAGGTCGAATAACGCGTCCATCCCCACGACGGTCGCTGCAGAAGAGGCCGCACTGCTGCCAAGACCCGCGCCTATGGGCACACTCTTTCTGAGCCTCAGTCGGACTCCTTCACGGATTTTCTCGCCGGTCATGATTGTCTTGGCAACCGCCCCGACGACATTGGTTTGAGGAGTTGCAGGGAGCTGTTCTCCATGGACCGACAGCTCGATTCCGCTCTTCGCTTTCTCGAGAGTCAACCTGTCCTTGGGCCTGGCTAGCGCAAGGGCGAACACATCGAACCCAGCACCCAGGTTGGCCGATGATGCAGGAGCCTCTACTGTCACCCTCGACGTCATGCTAAGCTCTGCTCTTCCTCGCCCCGGGCCGCACCGCATGACGGTGAAGCGCGCGGACTGCTTCGTCAGCGTCCCCCTCGTCGACCACGAATGATATGTTCATCTCGGACGAGCCTTGAGCTATCATTCTCACGTTGATTCCGGCGGCGGCGACTGTGCCGAATACCTTTGCTGCCACTCCCTTCTCTCCCCTCATCCCAGCGCCGACGGCGGCGACCACCGCTACTCGCGAGTCTGACTCCAACGTTACCGCTATTCCTTCTTTCTTGAGTTCGTGTCTCAGGGCCCTTTCGGAGGTGCGGAGATGGCCGCGTTTGACGATCATTCCGATGTTTGCCTCTGAAACGCTCTGAGATATCATGAGGATGTTCACCCCGGCCGCGGCCAGGGCGGAGAAGACTTTGGCCGCCATCCCTGGTCTGCCTTGAAGCGTTTCCCCAGCGACGGTCAGAAGGCCAACGTTCCTCACCACCGCCACCGCTTTGATGATCCCCTCGCTTCTCATCATTTGATCATTGATCAGGGTCCCCGGAAAATCAGGCCTGAATCCGTTCTTTATCCTGACTGGGACATGGTTGGTACGGGCCGGACCGAGAGCGAGCGGATGCATATTCTTGGCACCAAAGAAGGCAAGCTCCTCCGCTTCGGGGTAGCTCAGATGCATGACAGGGGAGGATCCCTTCACGATTCGGGGGTCCGCGCTCAAGATACCGTCCACGTCCGTCCAGATCCAGACCTCGTCCGCCTTCAGAGCCGCCCCCAGGAGGGTAGCCGTGTAATCTGAACCGCCTCTGCCGAGAGTAGTGACCTCGCCCTCTTTTGACCTGGCAATGAATCCCCCAACAACGGGTACTTGGCCTGCCGCTAACCTAGGCAGGAGTGATTTTCTCACTGCTCTTGTCGTCGCGGCTGAGTCCAGTGCGGCCTCCCCGAACGAGCTGTCTGTCACGATCCCTGCCTCGCCACCCGTCAAGCTCAGAGCACTTACTCCCCTCTCCCGTATCTCGGCCGCCAGGATCGGCGCAGACAGCCTCTCTCCGAAGGAGAGAATCAAATCCTTCGACCTGGGGGATAGCTCACCGAGGGCAGACACTCCGATAAGGGTGCGCTTCAATTCCTCAAGGGCAAGGCCTGTCGCGTGGTTGAGAGCCCTTTTTTCGCCAGACCCCACGGTTGTTTGTTCAATGACAGACGAATGGATGAGTTTCAATTCGTGGACAGCCACGTCCATTTTCTTTGCGTCATGGGCAACGGCCTCCTGAGCTGCTCGTAGGAGCAGGTCAGTCCCCTGTCCCAAAGCTGACACAACGGCGACCACCTCGTAACCCTCCTGTTTACTTCGCATTACGAGGTCTGCGACCCTTCTCATACCTTGGGGCGATGCCACTAGGCTTCCCCCAAACTTCATCACGATCGTCTTCATGTCAATTGTTCAACAGAAGTTCCAAGGCACTTCTCTCAGTTGTCCCACTCGTCGAGGTCTGCGCCGGGCAAGAGCTGACGGTCTCAAAGCCAAGCGGGTTTATCGTCAACTAGCTGAGAAGACCCTTCCTGTACATCAGTTCTGCAGTGAGGATGGTCGAACCGGCGGCGCCTCTGATGGTGTTGTGCGACAAGAGCGTCAGCCTCCCTGACCTTGAGTCCAGGCCCTTCCTGATCCTTCCCACGACGACGCTCATTCCCGGAACCGTGCCCGCATACCTATCCAGCTTGGGCTGAGGCCGCGCCTCGAGATTGGATACTATGATCGGCTCCGCGGGTGCAGTCGGGAGCTTGAGTTTCTGGGGCTCGCCCCTAAAGCTCTTCAAGATCTTCTCGACTTTATCGGGAACGAACGGTTCTTCCGTCTCGACGTAGAGGGACTCAAGATGCCCGTCGGTCGTCGCGACTCTGTGAACCATTGCGCTAATGTCGAACTTGGCGGGGGAGATTCGATCTTTTCCTAGCTCGCCTAGCATCCTCAAAGGTTCCGTCTCAACCTTCTCTTCCTCGTCTTTTACAAATGGTATTACGTTGTCGATGATATCAAGGGAGGGAACCCCAGGATATCCGGCGCCTGAGACTGCTTGCAGCGTTGAGACTATCACCTTCTTCAGTTTCAGCGTATCGTGAAGCGGCTTCAGTACCAGAGCGAGGCCTGCGGCGGTGCAGTTGGGAGTCGCGACGAGCAGGCCCTTCCATTTCTTTACCTTCCTCTGTTGCTCGAGGATCCCCAAATGGCTAGGATTGACTTCAGGCACAATTAGGGGGACCAACCTGTCCATTCTGTGAGGGCTGGCATCGGTTATGACCGTGAATCCTGCTCTTGCGAGTTCGGGCTCGAGCGTCTTAGCCACATCCGTGGGGAGAGGAGAGAAGACGACATCGACGTCGTCTAGAGCATCAGCGTTGGTGGCTTTTACGGTCAGGCCTTTCGCATCTTTCCCTAT
This sequence comes from Nitrososphaerota archaeon, assembly GCA_027886975.1. GTDB lineage: Archaea > Thermoproteota > Nitrososphaeria > Nitrososphaerales > Gagatemarchaeaceae > UBA183. Next base: position 25,935 of record JAPCJK010000016.1, on the reverse strand, counting down.
AGGTAGGTTCGACGTCGCGGTGGCTGAGCCATACTTCCTGCCCACGCTATTTTGACCGGTAACGACGGCGACTCGGAAAAAGGGATGGTTCGACAGCATGCTGACGTACCTCTGTCCCACCATTCCGGTCGCAGCGAGCACCGCGACTTTGAGTTTGGACCCAGTGGGACGACCCAATATCAAAAGGTGGGCCAGTGCTGTTATTAGCATTTGAAATAATCATTAGTCTCAGCGCTTGTCCTGGTGGCCTCTGTCCAGGAGCATGACATTCATCCAGAATCCTGATTCTGACTCTTGATGATAGAGTGCCGAAGTTACATTTTTGCCGATTTAGAATTTTGATATCCGGCGTCAAGTTATTCTTGATAGATGGCGAAATCGTCGGCACTGTCAAAGGCCCAGGGGCCGGTGATAGGACAACCGGGCCCTAAAGTCAGGTTCCCCACGATTGGTTCATCTCCAACGCTTATAGTCAACTCCTACCATGTAGGTTGCGGAGCGCGGTCGGGTGAAGCCCATAATCACAGTTTATTCCCGGGGGATGCCCGACCAGACGAAGAAGTTCGAAGGATTCATCACAGCGGCGTTCTGGATCGGATTGTACCATACTGAAGGTGAAATGGAGTCAGTCAAGGTCCGACAGCCGAACGAATCATACGACAACGACGTGGCCAACCTGGGAGAATTTACTTCCCTAATGGTTCAAAGACAAATCAACTTCTCCGTCGAGTTCTTCGCGGAACCAATTCTTCAACAAGCAATTGCCGGCCAGCAGGCATCGGGCAGCCCACTTGCAGACGAAATACCTGAAGAAATCGAAAGTGAAACGGAGGTGGACTTCGAGAGTGAATTGACGCGGATTAAGGAAGCTTACCGTAGCGGGCTGGTCAACAAGAAGCAGTACGAAACGAAGAAAGGAGCCATTCTGAAAAAGTGGAAGGACAAGGTCGAAGGAAAGCTAGAAACTTAGTCTAGTCGTTGTACGAGTAATAACCCCCGTCATTCCTTGTGTATGCACCTCTGTGAACAAGCCCATTCAGGTCCCAGAGGCTAGGATGTTGAGATGGGTTCGGTTTCCTCTGCGAGCGCTGCCAGTTCTTTTCCGAATCCCCACATTTCGGCGAGCATGTCTGCGTCCTCCTCCCTTCGCATCGAAGCCTCCGGTCCGATGTGCTCGTTGAGCCAGGCGTGTGCAAGTTCGTGGGCCATTACTGCAACCACCGAATCGTCGGAAAGTCGTTCCATAAGGCTGCTGTAGAAAGTGATAACGTGGCGGCTCGAGGGGGCGTCCCGGTAGCGCCCCCCCGTTCGATACTCCTGCATTTGATACCTTGTTAGGCCCACAAGGCCCGGGAGTGACCCTTTCTTCCTGAGCTTGATCGTCGTTAAGGACTGAATGGGCAGTCCGGACGTCGGGATTAGCGATAGGGTGTTAGTCAGCAAGCGCCTGTAGCGGGAATCCTCAATCCTAACCTCTGCCATTGGGACGATGGATGATTGAACTGCGCTTGGAGCGGTGGCGGTCGAACGGAGGAGACTTCCGCAGTCCTCGCAGTCCATTGAACCGGCCAAGAGATGGGTTTTCCATTTAACCAGAATGGAGGTCCAATCTAGGTTTGCAAATCGGCAATCGAGTACCCCAGCATAGGGCTATACTCATCGTGATTTTGACGATTCGGTAATAGGCGTTATCTAGGCCAAGCCCTACGTGGAGGCCCTAGACATGTCGATGAACCTGTATTTCTGCCCATCATGTGCTAGGGTGTACTTCCTCACCGAAGGAGAGACTTACCTCTGCGGCAGGACACACGTCCAATCAGTCTGGGCTGACGGGAGGGTGCGACGCTTTTACATATCCGAAAAAACCGAGACGAATAGGCCGCCTTGGCCTATCCCGAAGATGGCCGAAGAAAGAGAGCTTCTGAGGCAGGACCTTTCCGAGACCTGGATAGACGAATGCAAATATCCCGATGACACTGACTTCGGAAATTACAGGAGACACTTTGGATATGGTGCACCGGGCGCCAGACACCTTACCAAAGAGAAGGTCATCGAGAAGTACAACAGATACGTCCTTAGACAGGCTGATAGCGAATCGATGACATCGTTCTCCACCCCGCTCCCTCTACTCGAAGTTCAGACCTCGAGAGTAAAAGATCTCATTCCCCAGGGACCTCACTAGCCACGAAACAGTTCGTAGAGTAAATCCTCGGAATTTTTGGCTGGACTTTCTGTTCCGCGATCCCAGGACGTAGCTATCTGGTCGTCGCTACTCTTCGGGATTCGATCTGGAGGGCGATTCTCTTGCTGAAGAAGTCTCCCACCTCGCGCGGGCCAAGGATTTCTATCCCGTAGTTCTTCGCAAGCTCTTTCGCTCCGTCGTTTGGCCTGCCGCTGAGACAGACGACATACACCTTAGCGTCAGTGTCCATCTTTTTGACGTAAGCTCTAAGCATCTCCACCTGGCCGACCTCGGGATAGACGTCGAACCCGTACATCTCGGGACCGTCCCCGGCGACGAATGTGAACTTCTGCTCCACCCCGGAATTGCCTGTAATCCTGGCTGGCTTGACCACGCTGAGCCCGGCGACCGTCGCGCCCACTTCCAGAGCGAGTTTCTCGTAATACATCTTAGCATGGGCATCCCCGGGGGGGCTCTTAAGTCCTTGGCATTTTTTCGGCGATTCCCTGGATTGGAGATTGGCATTTCGCCAAGAGGCCTGGGATGTATTTCGAATCCAGAATACGCATAGGAGAAAACGGACGCTGAGACTACAAAGTTTAAGTCCCGAACCCGGCCCCAAGCGGTTTGATGAGCTTCCCGGCGGCTGTTGAGAAGTTAAACTATGGTAGATACATAGACCAGATTCAAGAGGAACTCAGTTCTTCGTTTGCCGAAGTAGGCCCTGGGAAGACCCCGAAGGAGGTTGAGACAATCCAGCAGAGGTTGCAGGATCTGATGAGGAAGCAATCGGCGGATTTGGCGAAGGAACTGGGCGTCTCAGGGAGCCACGTGTTAGTCTTCATGACCGCAACGGCGATCCTCTCGACCGCATGGATCTCTTTCGCACTGAAGAAAGAGACGTCCGACCTTTCGAAATCCCCTGAGGACAGACTCGAAATGATGGAGATGTTTGATGCCCTTGGCCTGGCGCTCGGCAATGTCATAGTGAAGGCCGGCAACCACGCCGACATGACGAAGTGAATTTAGCCGACCGAGCCATCTTCTGCCTAGAGTAAGACCGACAAGCTGATGGTTATTGGTACCCGGGCTGCTGGGTCCAGAGCTCTTTCCTATCGCAGCAGGATAAGGTCTCAGAACTGATGTCCTTTCCCCTGCGCAGGTATGTCAGGAGAGTTGGAATTGCGACCGGGCGAGCGCATATTCTGTGCATACCTATTCTGCACTGTCTGCAAGGCGTCTCTTCCTGAACTTGCATCACTACTAATTCTCGAACAGATTCAGCTTTTGACGGTTGTGTAGGGTCAATCTATACCCCGAGACTTTTGTGAGGAATGAATGATTGAGTTTGGCGTACAATCCATCACAGAGATTACGGAACCGGATTACGATTCCATTTAGTCTTTATAGCGTCTCAGGCGCCATCATCAAAGTTGGCAGACATCGCGGGCACGGCCTGGGATTTAGGGCTTGCATTCCTGCAGATCTACGTCATACCATACGTCATTGTTCTGGCGATAGCGTTCCTTAGCGTCGCCTTCGCCTTCAACCTCAACGAAAGGAACGCGAAATACAAGGCCCGGGTGGCCTTATCCCACGAGGTTAGGGCCAACGCGAAGATCACGAAGGAGATCGTCTCCTACGCCGACGGGCAGCTCAGCGGAGAAACCTCCGTACAGCCGATGCCGCGATTCGAGTTGCAGTCGTTCCACGAGTACAAGCACCTGGGCATGCTCAGGCGGCTCAAGCCTAAGATAGCTGATGAGTTCGAGTCACTCTACCTGAGTCTGGAAAGTGTGAATGAAGCGGGGAGGAGACAGGAGGAGCTCGCCTTCGGCCCGGCGGCCGCGTTCCCAAACGCACACACTCTACGCCTCGAGAACCTGACATACCTGAGGGATACGTCGCACAATATCATAGAACCCTACCTGGACAGGATGAAAGCTACCAAAGTGTAGCAGATCGACGGCAAAATTCCCGATGTTTTGACTACCGAAGGATTTCGCTTACGACCTTTTGATAGGAATCGACCATTTCGACCCCCTTCGCCGTGATTAGATATCTCCGACGACTCCCGTATTCCTCGACTTCGAGCATTCCCGAGTCGATGAATGATTTCAATTGGGCTTGCAAGACGTTCCAGGAAAGATTGGCCCTGTACATTATCTGAGTGGGCTTGCCGTATCCAGCCGAGACGGCCTTAAGTATGTCAACTTTGATCTGAAGGAGGGACCTTCTCCCCTCTGATACTCCATTTGCAGATTTGCTCTGCGGTTCATTGGTCGAAGATTCGTCGAGCTTGTTTCCGAGCATTTCAACGTGGATGGGTCGATGGAGAATAATTAGGCGTTGCCTATCCACAATATAGATTATCAGACCAATGTGGAGAAAAAGGGTTTTGCGTGGACGCTGGGTTTACGAGTGCAGGTGGTTTGATTGACCGTCCAAAGCGCTGACTTGCGATGGTCCAATCCAAAAGACCTAATCAAGGAACATTTTCAAGGACCTCCCCTTGCATTGGGCTTCCTGGGGGTGCGATGAGAAGTCACGAGACGACGTTGCCCTCAGCCCTTCAAAATCAAATGCGCGGGAGTGAGTTCTAATTGATGCCAATCGCCATAATAACAGAACAGGAAAATAGATTCTTGCTACACAACTGTTTTAGTATGTATTAGCGCGTGGTATGGTAATGAGTCAGGGACAGGAAAAGGACAACGGTGCCACTGGTTTTACAGACAGCCTTCGAGAAATTCAAGGCGAATACATCATGCTCGGAGAGCTGTACGAGAAACAGAAGAGCTACGGCCAGAAGCTCTCTGAAATGATGAAGACGCTACAGTTCGAGGTCGACACGACGATCCCGATCAGGCCTGAGGCACTTGGTGTGCCCTGCCGGTCGGCGTACTTGGTGTCCGAAGGAGTCGTGGTGATCTTCAATACGAACGGTGGCATGACCTCGAAGCCGCTCTACACCCTGCCATCTGACGTCATAATCTCGATAATCCAGGAGTGTACCCCCGAACTCCAGAGGCTTCTATCTGAGAAGAGGAAGTCTGAGAGCACGAAGGTGCGGTCGATGGAGAGGGTACTGAAGGAACTGAAGAAGGCCCAGGCGACCTTCAAGCAGACAAAGAGAGACGAGTCCTCAGGGGACGAGGATGAGGACGTACTCCCGAACCGCCCTGAAGACCAGAAGGCCCAGGAGAAAGCCGAAGTCCCACCTCCAACGAGGACCTCAAGGGAATCCTTCGCATTTAGGGGAAGTTTCGGCGAGAAGCAGGACATCGCAGCAATCTCCTCTTGATCCCTGCCGCGGACTAATTTTCTTGTCTTGGGTCCCAAGAGGTGACCATCTTTGTTAGAGAAATCGAGAGCGAGGATGAGGGAAAGGTTCGCAGAAGCGAGGCTGCGAGAGACCAAGTACTTGATGTCCTTTGACCTCCCGAGATTGAACAACAAACTCCTCATTCTCCTTTCACTCTTCATTGCCTTGAACTTCTTCGACGCCGCCACGACGCTTCTTGCCATCAACGCCAGGCCTAACTTCGTCGAGCTGAACCCTATCGCGTCCAGCCTCTTTCGTCTAGACTTTCCTGGTTTCTTGTTGGCATTGACCCTGAAGTACGTCCCAGCCATCCCGCTGATCTATGCGACCTTCCTCCCAACCGACGGAAGGACTATGTCACTAAGAATCGTGAAAGTGAGCGCGCTCATCGCGCTGGCGGCAGCCGATGTCTTTTACGTCGCCGTGGTAGGGTCGAACTCCTTGAACCTGGCATCGTTCTACTTGCGAACAGGCTAGACGTGGTGGGGCTCCACAAGGGTTAATACGTCAAACAAGATAGAACGCGAAGCGTGATTCAGGACACAGGGTCGTCTCTGTATACTGGAGTCATAAGGTTTTACTCACTTCCTGATGTAAGGAAGTACCTGAAGGAGCAGCTCGAAAGGTACCAGAGGGACTTTGACAGGTCATCAAACGTTATCGGGTCGCTTCTTAGGAACGAGGGGCAGAGGGGAATGGAGGTCATCATGTCAAAGGGATGGGCGAAAGTTGGGGCGCTCTTTGTTAATGTGGAAGAGCCGGAGAAGGGAGGGATGGAGGTTACGTTCCAGATTGTTACCGAAATGAAACCGAGAATCGCAAAGACAGAGGAGGTCCTTAGAACCTTCGAGAGCGTTGAGGCACTGCCGATCCCCTCCGAAGCTTCGTTCCTCCTTTACCTTCGTGGAGGCATCCCCGAGAGACTCGTTGTTGACACGACAGAACCAAGGCCCGAGATCTATTACTTTAAGGGAGACTTCGCGACAGTCTAAACCCCCGAAGAAATCTAACAGTCCAAGCGGAAACTGCGACTTAAACTCGATTCGCACCCCTCAAAGGTTAAGATATGGCCAATGAGAGGCAGGTTGTGCTCGAAATTTCCGTCCTTCTGGAGAGTGTGGACGGGGTGCGACTTTCGGAAAAGGCGACCGAGAATATGATTTCAAACTACAGTTTGAATGTGTCACTCTCCGAGAAGGACAGGACTTCAGATGCCCTGGTCCTCGCCTTCAGCCTCGAGCTTTCGTCTCAGCCTCAGGCGGCTAGGCTCAAGGTGGCCGGGGCCGCCACTTTGAAGGGGACCAAGGACGAGATCAAGGAAGGAATCACCGCCCACGATGAAAGCAAGCCCCCGCCAGTCCTGGTAACGATCTATGAGCGGGTATACAGCACTCTCTACCTTGTCGCCACAGCCTTAAGAGTGCCATCGCCGATGCCGAACCTGCTAAAGAAGACCCCCTGAGACGAGATTTAGCCCCTTTTGTCTGACGACTGGTCGAGCTTTACGCTAAGTATTTGGAATATGCACGTAAAACCTTATATTACCTCCGTGCAAAATCTAGCCCGTGAGCAGAACACAAGGAAGCGGGTTTGGGATGGCCGCCGACGCGGCTGGCCAGATTAGACGGTCCCCAATGGAAATGGTCTGCGATATTCTTGCAGTCGTTTCAGTGGGCCCAACAAAGCCTACCCACATCCTCTACAAGGCAAACATGAGCTGGAAGGTCCTCTCGTCCTATCTTGACTTCCTCACCGGGAGCGGGATGCTCGACAAGGAGGAGCAAGAAGGGGGCAAGAGAAGCACCTACAGGCTAACGACAAAGGGCAAGCAGATCCTCAGACTCTACGAAGGGCTGAAGAGCAGCCTCAACGGGACCATAACACTCGAGTCCACGAAGGAACTGACTCATATGGTGGAAGGGGCTACCCCTACAGGGCCACGAGTATCCGTTTCCCCCTGGTAGGAAAGAACAATTTTCCTTTAGCAGAGAAGTAGTCAGCTTGCTGAGGAATTACTCGGCTTACTGAGCGACGATTGTCCGTTTCACCGTGGTAGGGAAGAACTGAGCTAGAGCGACTTCCTGCTTTCCTAGCTGGTCGATCGTTTCCCTGTAGTGGTCGAAGGCCCTTGCGAAGGCCCTCCCCTTTTCAGTTGTAAAGTACCTCTTCTCTTGAAGCCTGAACTCGAGGGCTCCGTTCATAAGAAGCTCTTGGAGATAGGTGTTAAGCTGCTTCAGGTTAAGACCAGATTCATACATGATGTGCGTCTTCCGTCCTCCGGGCAACGCCGACATCAGTATCTCGTACTTTATCTGGTTCGAGTCTCTCCGCCTTCTTTCGTTCATGTTCAACACTTCCTCCGGCGGAAAGAATGTTAAGCGTTCTAGGCGTTCCACAAGACTTCTAGGCGTGCATTCGTCTCTTACGGATAAGCCCCTCGCTGGGCCTAGCCGACCCTTTCGACAAGGATCTCGCAGACTGCGTCGCCCTTTGCGATGCACTTCTCCTCTGTGACTCTGTGTGTCGCTCCGATTATCTCGTCGGAGATGCCACCGACCAGGCCAGCGAGGACGAAGCAGACCCCCCCCGTAGACTCTCTGGCATGCAGACAGAAGTAACAATCTCTAACACTAATCCGCGCCACGCCTCCGTAGAGGTCCCCACTGCTTAACGTGAAGAGTCCCCAACCAGACTCTCTTGCCAACGCCTGCATCTGTTCGAACGTCTGTTCGGGGGCTATCCCCTGACTCCTCGCTGCCCGGCCCATGGCCCGGCCATAGCTGTAGCCCACCCTCTGCATTATCACGGCGGCCCCCGTGATGAAGGTGGTTTCGAGTTCTTTCTCTATTGAGGCCCAGCCGTGAGAGCCCATCATCATGACCCTGGAACCGTCTATCTTTCTAGTCACCGCGCCATGCTCCTCGTCGACATCGAAAACTTCTTCCTTGACCGGTTCTTCCCGTTTCTTTCCCCTGAACAAGTTACTTTACTGGCCCCATTGACGCTGTAGCATCTGACAGGGTATTCTTAAGAGAATTCATGGGTTTTCCAACCAACCTCAATCTCCGTAGGGCTTCCTTGCTAGGACCACGTGGAATGGAGGGAAACTGGAGAACCTTAGCCTGTGCATCTCGATGTCCCTTAGGCCCACCTTATCCAACAACGAAGAATACTCGTGCCCATTGCCGGCGTCGAGGATTCCAATCCTCCCCCCCTGCTTGAGGACCCTCGCAATCTCGGCGAAGAGGGCTTCCCTATGCTTTCTCCGGGCCAGACGGTGGATCGAGACGCCCGCGAGGATTGTGTCCACCGAGCCGTCGGCGAGGGGAAGCTGGACGGAGTTGCCTTTCACTGCTTCCACCTTCGAGTCGACCTTCTCGCGCAGTGCGTTGGCTAGGATGGAATGCGGGTCATTCCCCCAGATGCTGGCTTTGGACCAGGTGTCCACCCCCAGCGCATACCCTGACTCCAGCCTCTTGGCTGCGAGCACCATGGCCAGTCCCCTGCCGCAACCTAGGTCGAGGACGATTTCGCCCCCGCCCCAGGGGATGGCGTTGATTATCTTTGTCATCTCCCTCACCTTTCCGAGCCTGCTGCTCCAATAGAGGGCTGTAACGACGACCAGGATCAGGAACCCGACGCCGGGCCCGACTAGGAGGGCGGTCGCCGCCGCTCTGGGATTGGAGGTCGCGGTGTAAGACGAGATGAAAATTCCGACGGCGACTGCGAGGATTCCTGCGACACCAAGTTCGATGATAATCCGAGGGTCGTCGATGCCATACCCGACTTTCCCAACGTGGCGACCGTAGCTTGGGCCAAGGGTCTCAAAGTTTGCACCAGTAAACTCCTCGGTGGACACGACTAGCCATCACCCCAAAAAATTCCTTATAATTATTGCTCCCGTCGAGCGCGCTATACTGGGATGCTGATGAAGAAGCGTGCCAGGTATATGGCGAGCAGGCTGGCCACCACCAGCGCTATGGAGTGCTTGAACCCGTCTGGAACTCCGCTCTCCCCCATCTTGCCCGCGACTATGCCGATGACGAAGGAGTCAAAGACGGCCGTAGTCAAGAGGAGGTCGATCGTGTTGGGGTCAACGTGGGGAAGGGTCGAAGACCCGATTCCGGAGAGAGCTGGCGCGGACAGCAGATAGACCAGGATGAACGTCGTTATGATGACCATTATTCCCGCGATGTAGGTGATGAAGACGAAAGGCTTGAGCGCAGCTCTCCTCTCCCCTTCCATCTGGTTGATGTTCCTCGTGAAGTCTGCCATGTCAGAGAAGCTCCTTATGGTTCCGCCGCCGACGTCGACTACCTCTATGAGCAAGACTCCGATCGCCTTCGTGATCCAACTCCCGACTGATCCCGTGAACGTCGCGACCACCTTCGAGAGAGAGACACCCCAAGACAACTGAGCCCCCATCTTCTTGACGTAGGGTGATAGGACGCCGTAGTGCCTCGATCCGAGCCTCTCGATGGCGACCTCTGGCGAGAGCCCGGTCTTCCTCCCCTCGGCGACGTCCCGGATGAACTCGGGGAGTATCCTTTCCAAAGACCTTCTTTCCCTTGAGAACCTGAATGCCTGGAAGGCCGGAACTGACATCCCCATGATTAGAGTAATCGAAGTCCTCAGGTAGAGGTGCAAACCCAAGGGGAGGAACCAGAAGATCGCAGCTGCAGGGATAGTGTAGAGGAAATACCTGTAGGGTCTGTAGTCGACGTAGGGCCACTTTGGCTGGATGGAGTCAATCAACCATATGAAAGCGACAGAAATGAGCGGGACTATGATAAACGCGAAGAAGTATAGGTTGGTCAGACCGGCGAGGTTCCCGCTGACGAGGGTCTGCACCATGTACAATGTGTAGAGGACCATCCCCAGGATCACAGTGACGGTAAGGTAGGCTTCGGCCATGGTCCCGGTGGTGTCTGCGGACCTCTTGACTGCCGCCGCCTTGCTCTCCATTATGTCCCGGAGCTTAGACTGGACATACGCCATGAAGTTCCCTCCGCTCTTCAGGATTGCAGTGTACCCGTAGAGGAACTCCGAGAAGACCCTGCTGGGGTTCCATCTTGCCACTCGCTCGATCGCCGAGATTGGGTCCTGTCCGAAAACGTCGACTTCGACGAGAATGCGCTTCGCCTCCTTGGCAGAAGCCGGGAAGAGATTCATGCTCGCCATACGCCGGAGGGTCGCCAGAGGCGAGACGCCTCCCCCTGCCAAGACCGAGATGTATCCAACGACGAAGGGCAACTCGATGTCCATAGCTGCCGCCCTCGATGAAGAGCTGATCTTGGGCGAATTGACGACAAGTGTGAACACCAGTGGAACGGCTGCTATGAGTGCGAGGAAATATGGGATCTTGTAGATTCCGAAGCCGATGTAGATCCCAATGACCGCGGCAATCGCGGAGATTACGGTGGCGAAGAGCGCGACCGCGACAAGCCCTTCTGGGGTGATTCTGAGGTTCGACCTCAGGATGCTGTCTCTCAGGAGAGGGATCCTTCTCGTCAGGCCCGTCGAGGGAGCTGCGAATATTCTGAAGGCAAGACGCGTGAAGCTATCGAAGGCCGTCAGCTTGGTCTTTTGCTTTTGGGCTCCTCTGGTGAGGCGAATCCGGAAGCTCACTGCGGAGGACCGCCGGGCTTGTATTCTCCGAGGATCTCTGCGACGGCTATTCCCTTGGCCTCAAGTTCGCTTGACGCTGTCTTGAACACTTCCTCCGGCCTCGAGACGTACAGCTCCAGAATCGGGGACAGCTCCTTGAAGTTCCTGATTCCCTTCTGCTGGATCCATCTGAGGATAAGGGCGCGCCGGTCGATTTCCCTCATGATCTCGTCCATGGTGATACCGTTGTCCCTGGCTATCTTCTCGAGCTTGGGGCTCTTGTCGTAGGATGCCTTGAACGTGTCTGTCCTCGGGTCCCAGCGGAATGACCTGGAGACTTCCTCAGGCCCGACCACCTCGTCAAGGGCGACTACACGTCGAACGGCCCTGAAGCCGCCGCCTGGGGCAGGAACTGCGATTCTTCGGACTACGAAGACCAGGTCGAGGAATGGAAGGAAAGCCTTCGGGACGTTCATTGGTTCGGAGATGAGCCTCTGAAGGGCCGATGCCGAGTCATCTGCGTGAAGCGTGCAAAGTCCACCGTGACCCGTGCTGATGGCCTGGAACAGGACGTATGCCTCCTCACCTCTCACTTCTCCGACACAAAGGATGTCGGGCCTCATTCTCATGGCCGCCTTGACCAGGTCGAACAGGCCCACCTCTCCAGCCCTTTCTTCGGTGGCAGCGTAGCTCTCCCTGGAAACAAGTGACGTCCAGTTGAGGTGGGGGATGTTGATCTCCTGAACCTCCTCGATGGTGACCAGCTTAGTGTTGAGCCTTGTTAGGGTCACCAGGGCGTTAAGAAGGGTTGTCTTGCCGGCTCCGGTCGCTCCAACCACAATGGCGGTGGCCCTGTTCTGCATGAGGTACCAAGTATAAGCGGCTATCTTGAAGTCCATCAGATTCAGGTTGAGCATGTCGATGATGGTGAGCGGGTCCTCTCTGAACTTCCTTATTGTGGCCGAACTTCCCTGAGGAGAGACTTCGCGCCTGAAGGTCGCGACAAGCCTGTGCCTTCCGGGAAGGGTTCCCTGCACAATGGGGAAGGCCGTGGACACGTGCTTGCCTGCCATGTGAGAAAGTCTCGTGATTAGATTATCCATCTGTTCCTCGTCGCTTATCGTTACGTTGGTCTCCAAGCTCTCGTATCCCTTGTGATATACGAACATCGGCTTCGCCAAGGCGTCAATCGAAAGGTCTTCGATGTTGGGGTCGCGCATCATGCCATCAAGAACGCCGAAGCCCACGAGGTCTCTTTCGGCAAAGTAGATGATCTTGGACCAGGAGGCCGCCGGGACGCGGATGTTGTACTTGAGGAGTATCTTCCTCGCTTGGTCTGCGAAGTACTGACGCGGGTTTACCTGCTCCCTGGGGACAGTTAGTTCTGCCTCCAGTGCATCCAAGAGATAAGAGTAGATCGCTGCCTCCGTCTTGGTAAGGGGCACCTCGTCCAAGTAATATCGCCTCGATAGCAGCGGGCTCTGCGCTATCACTGCGTAAGCAAATGGGCTGTTGACAGGGTATCTTTCGAGGACCTTCCATGATGGCGGGATCTGGGTGCCTGTGAACGGGAGCCTGACCTTTACGTTCTTCAGGAACTTGAAGCGCTTGGCCAGAAGCGCATCCTCTTCCTCCTGTGAAAGTATGGGTTCAGGGGGCTTCTGGGGGGGCCTCGCCGTGGGCTTTTGCCCAGGCTTCTGAGACGGCTTCTGTAGCTGGAACTGCTGCTGTTTTTGGCCTGAAGAAGCCGCCGCAGGCCTAGGTGTGGAGGGGCCGGTTGGCATCGCCGGTGGGGGGGTTGAAGCTGCCGATTTTGAAGCGGCCGTTGAAGGTGCTGCAGGAGTAGCTGCTGGCGGAGGAGCAGATGCCATTGACGTGGGCGTTGACGTCGACTTCATGTTGCGCGCGTTTTGCATCTGAGTCTCCTTCGGTGACAAAGCAACGGGCGGGGTAGTCGAAAACTCAGGAGTAGAGGCCTTCGTCTTCGCCTTTGTCGGAGTTGGCTCTAGGCTGGATTGCTCTCCCTTGGGTTCTTCCCTTCGGAAGAGTCGTTTGAATCTTGATTGCTTTTGTTCGTCTTCAGACATCTAGTTCTGACCTCCATTTGATGACTCTGACCTTATAACTTCTGTGAAGTCATAATCGATTTCCATCGAGCTCAAAATTTCTTTGCCGACTCTGGGCCTAGTCTCGATTAACTCTGACCGCAAGAGATTCCTTGACCGAAATATTGTGGAAGATATATAGCCATTATGGAGCGAAAACCATAATTCCGAAGCAAGAATCTGGTTAGATAATCCATATCGCAATCTAGCTCTGGACACCGAGCAATCTGTTGGGGGAAAAATCAAACCAATCAACTTGACTATCCCTGCGATCCGGGTCCGACTATTGGTGCGAGGTCGTCGATGTTGTTGAAGGCCGTAGCTCCAAGGTTGTTGTTGCCGCCATTCGTTATGACGTGGAAGTTACCAGTGCCGATCGTACCGCCCGAATAGTCCTCGAAGTAAAGGTCACCATTACCACTGGCCCAGGAGACGAACAGGTGGCCGAAACCATCCACTGCTCCCTGGTCGAAATTCCCGCTGCCCGGGTTCAACGCGGCCACACTCTCGGTGGCGATGAGAGCGCCGGTGGTCGGGTCAATCTGGTTGACGACGTTATAGCCGAAGACAATCAGGTCCTGCGTGAATGGGTCGTAGACGCCTCCGTGCACTCCGTTGAAGACGGTGCAAACCCCTGCGGTCTTGAAGCATGTCGTCTTCCCTGTCGTCGGGTCGAGGGTGCCGACGTGACCCGTCGTACCTTGGAAACGGGGCCCTAGCTCAGCCATGTAATACACATGTGTAGGGTCCTTGAATATCACAGTGTTCAGGTTGACGTCATCTCCAGAGAGGAGGAGTGTCGTGGTGGCCCCGATAGTTGGAGTAAGCGGAGCCCATGCCAGGCTGCCTGTACCAGGGTCGCCATCCATGTACACTCTTGTCCCATCTGAGTTGACCATCACATTTAGTGAGTAGATGTTCGAGTTGTAGGTGGTGGCCACACCCGTGTTAGGGTTTACCTCGTTGAACCAGGGGGCATTGTCGCCGGGGGCGTTGGTCCCGACCAAGAGCTTGTGGTCCTGTGGGTTGTAAACCACACCGTCCGCGCCGTGCGGAAGGTTGTTGTTGATGACCACTGGGGGCGTGGGGATCGAGAACTTACTAGCGGTTGGGTTATAGACGAAATTGAAATAGCCGACGCTCCCCGTGTACTGGGTATAGACAACGGTGCCGCAGAAGTTGCCAGTGTTGCATGATGCAGACCCGCCGTTGCCCCCGAGGATTGTCTCACCCTGGAATGGAATCTGTTGGTCGTAGACCTGGTTCTTGTACATGAAGGAAATTACTATGCTAAGGTAGGTAGACTCCGGGGTCTGGTAGTTGGGAGGAGCCTGGGGGTTGCAAGCGACCGGATTGTCGAACGCCCTGCCGTATTGGCTGTCACCCCAGTTCCAATTGGTGGAACCGAAGCGACATGCCGCGAATGTGAGTACCCTGGATTGTCCTGGGGCAATTTGTATACAATTCGCAGGGTTCGCTGCGCAGGTGACCGCATCCCCCCCGTAGGCAACGAGAGTGGGCGTGTTCAGGGTGTAGTTCGGGAAATAGTGGCCAAGAGTGCTGTACGCAGAAGTGGATCCAACGAGGTAGAAGTTTGACTCGCCACCCAGCGTGGGGTCGGTCTGGAAGTAGGAGTATTGCAAGATAGAAAGGGTCGTGTTGAAATTGTTCGTCATGTTGACATAGTAGGCGACGTAGTAATCGGCGCTACCGTTCTGGGGGTTGGCGTTGGGAAGTCCAGTAAGGCTCAGGGTACCGGAAGGGGTTTGCTGGCATGGGGAGACGTAGAAGATGCCGCCGTTTTGATAGCAATAGGTGTCCTTGAAGTAGAAGGAATCCGCTGTGAAGGGCCCCTGGTTGAGGACGCTGACCGTGCCACCAATCTGAATGGTGTTAGAAACCTCCTGGGCGGATGATATCGAGACACCGTTCAATATCCCAGTGGCGGCGCCGGAAAATGTCGCATAACCGCCAACCGGTCCAGTCTGCGCATTGTACGTGCATGTGAACTTAATCGAAGGCGCTATCCCTGAACCCGAGTACGCGGGGATAGAACCTGGGACGGCTGGGGCGCAGGGGGGCGCGGCGTTGGTTATCCTTGCAGTGCCTGTCACCTGCGATGTAGGAGGGACGGGGTTTAACGTGACACCGGTCACTGGCGATAGGGCATAATTGTATACAAAGACTGTGACGCTCGCACAACTGACACACGTTCGCGGAATCGCCGGGGGCGCGGCGACGATCTTGACGACCAGTGCGTTCCTCTGACTAGAAGGCGCGGTCGACGAAGGATACTGTACGGAGAAGACTTTGCCGGATGACGTTAGCACACTTACAAGGATCGTCGTCCCTGACACGTAGGTGTAGGCTGACGTCTTGATAGCAACATCACAGCCTGGCTGCCCAGCGATGCACCCGGTCATTGTCCTTGTCGAACCACCCATGGTTATCGAGAGAGGTAGGGTGAGGTTCAAATCGCCTTTTTGGGAGAGATAGTGCGACCCTGGTGTCACTGTGGAGTTCGAGACAAGGTGGCCGTTTGTGACTTTGGTCACATAGACGTCCAATACGGTTACGGTGGCTCCACCTGTATTGTTGATGGTGAGCCCCAGTTGGCCGGACGATGATTTGACACCAAGGGCGAGATTCTCAAGGGAGGCTTGCTGAACGGCAGCCTGCCTGGCTGCGTCCGCCTGATTGGTTGCCAGCGCGTTCTGGTTCGCGAATATCAGGAACCCGACCCCGCCTGCGAAGAGCAATGAGAGCATGATTATGGTGCCAAGGATGCTTGCCACTGCCTTTCGCTTTCGACGATGTCTTTCGGGACTTGTGAGTATCACTGTGTTGGCATCAACTCCTCCGTTGTTCCTCTCTTCGTTTTTGGGGACCCAGCCTCAAGATGGTTGAGAAGGCCAGACAACCGAGAGCGACGAACGCCAGGCCAATGATACCCCACATGCCGACCATTGGGGGCTCAGTGCTGAAAAGGTTGGACGCGCTGTGTGAGACCGCCGGGCCGGTCTGAGCGGGGACCGTGGCGTTCCATCCAGGCGGTGGAGGGGGGTCGACGAATTGGGCACCGACAACGCTCCAGCAGGCAGGGGGGGTCGCGCCGCCAGTCGAGGTCATCTGGAAGGTTTGGCTCCCAGAGCTTAATGACAGCAGGTGGCCCACCCACAGATGGTGGTTGCCCGTCGTGGGGGGTCCGTAATCCGCGGTGAAACCTGCGACCCCTGAATTGATGTTGCGCCCGTTCCCTCCGCTGCTCGGGCAGTCTGACCCAACGGTTGCCAAGAAGCTGTTGGCTACGTAGGGAAGGGATGTCGACGTTACAATGCTGAGAGGGCAGGATCCGCTGGTGCAAGTTCCAGCCGCTGCTGTCGGAGGTGTGAGAGCACTGCTAACATCATAGACTATCACTTCCCCAAAGTCGGGTGAGCCGTTGAGATTCACTGTGATAGTATCTGACCCGCTCGACGTTGCGGTAGCGTAATAGATCGCGCTGTATGCGCAGGGCATGGGATTCCCGAATCCGGGGTTATACTGTGCACTGGCGGTGCCTCCAGGAGCTGCGCTGTAGCTGGGGTCGCCTAGCGTGCCAGAGATGCTGGACACAGACACGCAGGTGCCGTCATTTATCAGAGTCCCGACCGCAACGACCAGCACGTCTCCAGACGTGACACCGTTCATTGTCTTCGAACAGCTTGACCCTCCGGGGTTAGTGCAAAGTGTCAATTGTTGTACGAGAACTGCAGGGTGCTTTGCGTTGACGGTGACGGTCTGCTGTCCAGAACTCGCCAGGTTCTGAGAGTCACCGGGGTAAGATGCACGGATGAAGGCGGTGCCGGAGGTCAAGCCCTTGATTGTCACGGAACAGGTTCCTCCTGCGGAGAGGGTGCATGTGCTGGTGACGAAGGTGACGCTACCGGTCCCTCCATTCTGCGAGAACGTTACTGTCTCGCCCGTTACAGGAGCGGTAAAGCCGGTCAGCGTGGCAGTGCACTGGGAAGTGGCGTCTATGTTGAAGCTAGTGGGGAGGCAGGAAACTGCGGTCATGGTCAACTTCTTGTTGTTCCAGCTCACCGTTGTAGAGCCGGAGCTTCCAGTATGGTCGAAATCGCCAAGGAACGGGGCGGTAATCTTCACCTTGCCGATGAAACCCGAGCTCGGGGTGTAAGTGACAGAGCACGTCCCCAAAATGAGGGTGCATGTACCCGAAATTGGAGTGAAGGTGCCTGTGGAGTTTTGGGTGAGTGTGATGGACCCGGTGGGGGTGATAGCGGTCCCTGCAGAGGTGTCAGATACGATTATTGTGCAATTGGTGGGTGTGTTCGGTACGGCGGCAGGTGGGTTGCACACGACCGCTGTCGAGGTGGCCCGCTGTGTCGCCGTTAGGGAAGTCTGGCCCCCGCTCGGCGTGTGGTTCGTGTCTCCGGCATAGGTGGCGTTCAATTTGTCAAGGCCTTCGCCCCCTGGCGATGGGGTGAATGTCAAAGAGCAGGTTGCAGAGGCTCCGGCACCGCTAAGGGCGCAACCGCCCCCACCGCCGAACGTCCCGCCATTCGCAGGATTCTGCGAGAACGTCACCGTTCCTGTTGGCGTGATTGGGGAACCTGCAAGGTCGGTGACAGTCGCCGTGCACGTTGAAGGGGCGTTCACTGGGTCAGGGGAAGGTAAGCAGGAGACTGCGGTCGAGGTCGCTCGTAGGTTCGTGACGGTCTGGGCTTGGAAGGGCATTACCTGGGAGTAAATTTGATTCTTATAGATGTACGACAACACGATGGCGAAGGTCTGACCTTCCGGCACGGCATTCTTGTAGCCCGGTGCGGTGGTGATACAGTTGTTGTTGGTATCAAGTTGCTGACCGTAGGCAGTTCCGCCCCACACCCAGTTGGGCTGGCTGTAGCCACAGGCCGCGAACGTCAGGGTTACTGTCTTCCCGGGGTTTACGTAAAAGCAATTAGCGTCCACTGGCACGTTTTGCACATTGACAGTGTTGCAGTCTGAAGCGTAGGAGGTCAATGTCGGAATGCCTCCACCGCCAGGATTGTAATTGGGGTAGTAGGCTCCATTCGACCTGAACGCGCTGTTATTGACGCCCACGAGGAAGCTGTACGCCTCCGTGGAAATGCCCGGGTCCATGAAAAGGTAGCTGTACTGGAGGAGGGGGAGCGACGCGTTGAAGTTGTTGGTCACCTGAACGTAGTAGGCAACGTAATAGTCGCTTATCCCGCTGATGTAGTTTCCATTAGCCAACCCGCCGACAGATGCAGGAGGCATGACCTTGGGGCTCGTCGTGCAAGGGGACGGATACGTGTAAGACCCCAGGGGGCCGTTGGGGGGGTTCTGGCATGAACTGAACTTTAGGAAGAAGTAGCTCGGTGCAAAGGCACCCTGAGTTGGAACATTGGAGCTGCCTCCGATCTGTACGTAGTTCGACGTTGCCTCGGCTGAGCTTACTCCCTTGCCACCCAGGGTCCCGATGGCGCTCGTTGTGAAAGACGCCAATCCGCCCACCGATCCGGTCAGCGCGCTGTAGTGGCACGTGAAAGTGATGGAAGGGGCGTTGCCCGAACCCGAGTACGCAGGAATGGTGTTGGGTACAGGAGGAGTGCAGCTGCCTCCTGAGATTGTCGCGGTGCCGGTCACCTGAGGTGCGGGAGTGGAGGGACTTAGGGTTACTGCAGTCACCGGGGACGTAGCATAGTTAAAGACCGTGACAGTGACGTTCACACATTTCGGTGCATTGCACGACAGCGTCTGAGGAGGATTGGCGACCATCTTGACGACCAGCGCGTCGGCCGGCGGGATGATTGAACTGGGGATAGGATACGGGGCGCCGAAGGTGTTCCCTCTTGCCGTGACGATCTCGACGTTGACCGAATTTCCTGCTGTGTAGGTGTAGCCCGTTAGCTTGATATTATCCTTGAGCGAATTCGTCGATTGGCCGACCGGCAACGATATGGGCCACATTGAGACCGAGATGTTTGTATCGGGAGCCGGACCCAAAAAGGCGCTAATGAGCTTACCAGTACTGTTGACAACATAGATCGAAGATATGGTGGCCGGAACTCCGCCGGTGTTGTTGACCGAAACCACGAGAGTAGACCCAGAGGGCACAGCTTTCGAGATCAAAGCCTCCTGGCTGGATTGGAACGCTGCGTTCTGCCTGCCCGCGTTCGCCTGGTTTATTGACTGACTGCCCTGATTGACAAAGAGGATGTACCCGAACCCCGTGCTGAATATCATGGCGAACAGAATCAGCCCCGCCAGGACGCCCGCGACGCCCCGCCGGGGGTGATGTTTCCTTTGTTTTCTGCCGTTAGTTTGGAGGATCAATTTTTGCTCATTCTGCTCCTATGGGGTCACTGCCAGCCCCTGGTACTGAATGTCCTGAGTGTAGACTGTGTTCTGCCACAGAAAACTAATTACAAGTGTCAGGATATTTGCTGAGCCGCTAGGGGAAAATGAAGGAGCGGAGCTAGTGCAACCGTTGCTACTGTCGAAGTTTCTCGCATCCTGCCAGCCTCCCCAGTCCCAGTTCGTAGATCCGAAACCGCAGGCCGCTAGCGTTAGTGTAACGGATTGCCCTTGTGCAATGTCGATGCAGTTTGCTGGAACCGAAACACAGGATACCTCGTTACCAGTGTACGCCACAAGAGCCGGGGGGTTACCGTAAGTGGGGAACGAGTAACCCTTGGAGTTGTACGTGTTTACGTCTCCTGCAATCCAAAAGTCTGACTCGTTGCCCACCGTGGGAGGAGGATGTGAGGCATCGAGCTGGAGGAAGGTGTATTTGAGAATGTCCAGGGTCGCGGGGAAGTTGTTCGTGATCTGAACGTAGAATGCTACATAGGCGTTGTTGCCGACGCTAATCGTCGCCGCGCCGGGGAGACTATTGATGCTTGCCGGAGGCCAGGGCGAAGGGGTCGTCGAGCAGGGTGGTGCCCACTTGACTACAATTGACTGATGACACGAACTGGAACGAAAGTAGAAGAAGTTGACGGAGAAGGCTCCCTGAGTAGGGACGTTCGAGTTACCACCTATCTGTATGTCGTTCGAAACCGCCTCCGACGAGGATATCAAAGCGCCACTTAGCTTACCTTGGACGAAGCCTGAGAAAGAGGCGAAACCTCCGACATTTCCTGTATTTGAGTTGAAGGTGCACGTGAATCTAATCGAAGGAGCCGTGCCCGATCCGGAATATGCAGGGATGGTGGAGCTCGGAGAAGGAAGGCCGCAGGTGCCGCCCGAGACTTTCGCAGTGCCTGTCGTTGAATTGGCCGGCACGGTTGGGTTGAGGGATGCTAACATCACGGGACTCGAAGCAAAGTTGAATGCAGTGACATTCAGGGTGATGCAAAGGTTGCAGGTGAAAATTTGGGTGTATCCTTTGCTGGGGCCTGCGATCATGCTCACAACAAGCGTATTGCCGCCGACGCCGCTGTTGGACGCAGGAGGGAATCGGGCCGAGAATATGTTACCTCTCCCTGTCAGGACCTTGACGAGGAGGGTACCTGACACGTACGTGTACCCCTTTACTTCAATGTTGCACCCGGTCTTCAATGCAACGCATCCTGACATGCTATTTGTCGCAGCTCCTACGTTCAATGTGAGGGGCCATGAGCCGGGGGCCGAGAAGTTCGTGGAAGCAGGGGGTGGCACGATAACTTTTCCCGTAATGTTTGCAAGATAGATCGAGGAGATTGTCGTGGAGACACCTCCGACGTTGATAGCGGAGACGACCAGGGTGTTGCTAGCCGATAACCCGACGTTTATCGCCAGGTTCTCTTGGCGACCCTGAAGTAGGGCGTCCTGTCTGGCGGCGTTACTCTGGTTCATCGCGAGGTTGGCCCTGTTTACGAAAAGGAAGTAATTCGCTCCGACCGTGAAAAGCAAAGAGAAAATAATCAGAGCTACAAAGACTCCCGAAATCCCACTCCTCTTTCGGGACACACGCAATTACCCCATCTCCTTTTTATCCGTTCGCAGTGACCTGATACTGGACTACATTGCCATAGAGCCCAGTCATGGTAATGACATACCCCTGTCCAACCACGATGCTGTTGACGCCGAGGCAAGACGGAACCGTTATGGCGTACGCCGGGGCCGAGGAGAGTGTACTTACGGGGATAGGGCTGTTGCCGGGTACCGAGAACCCGGGCGTACTGGGAGCACAGGAGATGGTTGTCCCACCAGAATTATACGCCGTGAAACCTATGGGGGTGTAGATGATATTCAGAAAGCTGGGAGCTCCAACCGCACTCTGTATCTCCAGAGAAGCAAGAGTGAATGAAAGCTGGCCGTTATTGAAGATCCAGAAGGTTGCGGCTGTACAGACCTTAGGTGCCCCGCTGCAACTACTGAACGTGGAGGTAACGGGCGCGAAGTGTTCCCGTAGGTAGTTCGAACCGGCCGCCACGCTTTGTCCATACGCGTTCTCGCTGGCCCCGGCCTGGCCGTTTACCCAGCCGAAAACTGCCGCACCGGCAACAAGAGTTATTGCAATCATGATAAGCGCCCCCATCAGTTCGCTGGTGGCGACTCTTTGCTTCTTCACACTAAGCTTCAAAGTCTGCCTCCAAAATTCGCCGATTGCATATAGCCATTATGAACTGAATGCAAGGAGCCAGTATCCAGTTTCCGTGAAAAGGACGATGCTCTTTCTGTGCGTCTGAGACCAAACGAACCCCTGGGACGCGCAAAACAAACGAAGTCTGATTTAGAAACGAGGTTCGCGGAAGGGCCCATGTATGCACAAAATTTCTTTGCCTTAGCCTAGTTATATATTATGGACACTAAAACAGTATACACCATCCGAAAATCTGGGGATGAACCTCTTACTCTGTGAAACTTCTATTGACCTCTGCCTCCATCTCTTTTGGAAATCCCCTCCTAGTCTTAGGGCCTTTTCTCGACCTTAACGGCCCTTGCACCGCATTTCGGGCAGGAATCCTGCATTGAACGGAACTTAGCTCCGCATTTCGGGCAGAGGTAGGTCTTCCTCCTTCTGATTAGGGATCCGTAATACGGCACCTGGAGAGGGCTGATCTGCTTTTTGCGAAACCGACCATCATCGTCGTAGAAGTAAACGTACCAATGCTTTCTGTTACCGCGATAGGCTTTCTTGCCAGACTTTGTGACGAAACTACCACTGGTCCTCGGCCTTGATACCCCGACTACGGTGACCAACTTGGTCGTCCGAATTCGGGGTGCAGATTTAACCGTGTTGAGCCAATCATCAATCCAGTTTACGAATCTTGGCCTCGGGATAGGAAAGAATGTGGTCCACAGGGAACTTCTACATCAGAGCGGCCGAGGATGTCGGAAGCTGGTTTCTCTCCGACGCAGAGCCTGTCATATGTTGAATTTCGGCTCTCCGGAATCATCACCAGTCAGAGTCGATTTTGCTTTATACAACTCACAATCTCTATTTATGCTCCATTGTTGCCTTAAGGGTGGTTGTTTGTTGCCTTAAGGCTTGGTTTGATGTTGAAATACTTGACCGGAAACTAGATGGAAACTCCATACGCCTTTTATAAGTAAAGTTGCCGACGGAAACCTAACGATGAACTTCGAAAAGATTCGAAAGAAGAATAGAAAAGCCATCTCACCAGTCCTAGCAACAGTCATCCTCATCGCCATCACCCTCATAGCAGCCATCGCAATCGCAGGGTTCGTATTCGGCCTATTCGGGTCGTTCACGAGCTCGGCACAGGTTAGCGCCCAAGTGACATCTTGTAGTGTCGCAGCTCACATCTGCACTGTGACTCTAACCAACTCAGGCACCTCCAACACGGTCGTCAGCGCATGTTCGCTCCAAGACCAAGGAGTATCCGCAGTCGGAGCACTTGGAGGTACAACTGCCGTCCCGGCAGGACAAACCACAACTGGATTCACCTGCAGCATTGCATTAGTCCACTCTTCAGTGGGCTCACAAGCTGTGGGCTCGTTCTCCACGACCAACGGCGCAACCGTCCCATTCACCGGGACCTGGACAACTTAGGGTAGATTGAACAAATGAAAATCTCGCACCCAAGCAAGAGGAAGGCAATCTCGCCCGTCCTCGCAACCGTGATCCTCATAGCGATCACACTCATTGCCGCCATAGCCATCGCAGGGTTCGTATTCGGCCTATTCGGGTCGTTCACGAGCTCGGCACAAGTGAGCGCACAAGTCGTATCCTGCACCAGTGTCAGCGCGTCGAACGCATCACATGCATACTGCCTTGTTCGACTGACGAACATTGGAACCAGCAATACAGTCGCCAATTCGTGCTCCATGACGATTGCGGGATTAGGCCAAGCGGGCATACTCGGTTCAACGAAGGCCGTTCCTGCTGGAGGGAATAACATACTCCACTGCACAGGATCTACTGCAGGAAACACTGCTGGATCTCAGGCAGGGGGTTCGTTCTCCATGAGCAACGGTGCCTCAGTGCCGTTCACCGGGACCTGGTCCTAAGCACAACACAACATAGATGGTAAACACGTCAGGCGCACAGCCTGGCAATGACGGCTGTGCCCTCCCCTTTTCTGTATTTCAGTAATCTAGAAGAATTGACGCAAGCTCATGGATCTACCCTGTCGTCGACATCCCGACGTAGGAACCATACCAGAAGTCCATAGAAATTATAAGCGATAGTTGAAAAGTGAAACTTAGAGATGAAGGTCTTGACCGGCAGGAATCGGAAGGGCATCTCGCCTGTTCTGGCAACAGTTGTCTTGGTTGCAATAACACTCGTCGCTGCCACTGCGATAGCTGGTTTCATCTTTGGACTCATGGGCACTTTCACCAGTACCGCCCAAGTCGCGGCCGGACCATCTTCCTGTTCCAGTACGCCCGAGGTCTGCACGATCAGTCTTCAGAATGTAGGGAGCGCAAACGTTGGAATTACAGGGGTTTGCAACGTCAAATTCGGGGGGAATAATTATCTGAGCACCGCCACAATACTATCAGGGAATCTTAACGCGGGAAACACAGCTAGCGTTGGCTGCACGACCCCAGGCTCTGCCCACGCGATTTCAGGGACTCAGATAGTAGGCTCTGTCAGCATAGGGAACGGAGCCTATGTGCAATTCGTCGCTACAGCAACTTAGGCACTTGGCCGAGGACGAATCCAGGAGACAATTCCAGACGTGAAGCCTACGAGAAGTAGGCATGAAGGATTACAAAAGGAGATTAGCCAACGAGAGTCGAATTTCCGTATTGGGCTTTCTTCTTCGACAAGACCCTCAAGCTCGCACGGAAGTGGTAGATTGAGGCGCCAAGGAAAGCCAGGCCAAACATAGTAAACAACAGGATTTCGATAGGGAAGAGCCCGTCGGGGACGTTCACGTACGCAGTGGTCCCACTTACGGCCCTCGTGGCCCCGGTCAGAACCATGCTAAATCCAAGGGAATAGATCCCGCTGACGAGGTATGCTGCACCGAAGGCAAAGTCCTTGAAGAGTTTCAATTTGGTCCGCCTGGTTGACGGGTGGACTGCCCCAATTATCCGATTATGCCGATTCCCGCAGAGGGTGCGAGACGACTCTAGGAATTAAGTCACAAAGATGGATTTCGAATCCTGATGATATCATAGCTATTCCCCAGTAAATCCAAGGTTTGCCGTGGGTCAATCTAAGACGAGGCAAGATTTGACCAAAAGCCCTGTATCCTTAATTCGCTTGGTGCGGAGGTATGGTAGATGAAGGCGAGGAAACCGAGGTTCCTGAACCTGAATAGGAAATATGAGGTCGACGAATCAGCGTGGCTCGTACAGCACGGACGTCCTATGTTGAAGGTGATAATGCGGGACGGGCTACCCATCGTGAAGATCTTGATTCTTGGGGGGATTTTGGTTTTGAGGTTTGGGTTCTCAAAAATTAAGCCTGTATTTCTTCAAGGGCCGAAGGTCGTTGGTGCCTTCCGCGCTGCAGGGAGGTCGTTCGCCTACCAAGGTCAGATGATTATTTGGTTCTTCCAATGGAGAAGGATGCCCAAGTCATGGGAAATCTCCTTTGTCGCCAAAATGAAGTCTATGGAGGCACGGGGTATCAAGTTCCAGGATGTGCTGAAAAGAAACCTACCAGTTCTATTCGGAGACGGCCCGTCCGAAGTGCTCCTGAGATGGATGGGGAGGTCGAACAGGACTCAACCAAAGCGTTTTGCGAAGGCCGCAGCAAAAATGTTCGGTAAAAGCGCCAAGTCGATAATCACGGGATTGGAAAACCTCGCCGATCCCATCAAAATGCTCGAAGTCCATCAAGAAGCCGAACCCCCGTTCCAATCTCTCATCGAGGCTATTCAACGAGCAGATAACATGCAGGCCGAGCTGATTAAGGAATAATTACGGTCAGGATATTTACCGCACGGTCAAATTGCTTTGGGGCGTCTCCATTTCCCTCTCTCCTGGCCTCGTGGAGCCTGTGCGGGGTATAGGAGACAGCCGAGCATGGAGGGCCATGAGATGGGCATGGAGGGAATACAGAACGGCGCGGCTCTTCGGAGACAAAGATAACATGACGGAGAAAGCCTTCAAGATAAGGATGCTACAAGAAAGTGTAGGCATCAAGTTGTCAGACTTCTCGGAGCTTGGGATAGTTTGGCCTACTGAACTCGATCTCGCAATCAAACCATGAGGACGTACTGTAAGGTTGGGTCGCCTGGGGCCCACTAGTAGGCCTTCTAACATAGCCTTTCACTGGAAACTGTAGGATCAGGCAGGGCCCTATT
>JAPCJK010000151.1 GCA_027886975.1 Nitrososphaerota archaeon | reverse complement strand
CTCCTAGGATTGTGACCCCCTTGTCCGTGGCAATCCTGTTGAGCCTTTCGGCAACCCCGGCCCCGGAGTAGGCGGGGTATGCCATCTCCTCCGAGGTGGTGACCACATCCACGCCTGACGAAGCCGCAAAGGAGATGTCATCAGCCATGCCGGTTATTCTAGATGTGGTAGAGAATATCACGACGTCTGCCCCGTCGAGCTGCACTCCCTGAATCGTCCCCGCCACCCTTATGCCCAGTGGCAGGCCCGTGAGTTCGGCCACGGACCTTCCGACCTTCTCCGGGTCGCTGTCCACGACTGCGAGGACCTCGTGGGAGCGTTTGAGCAGGTAGTCAAGAATCTCCGTCCCAATGGCGCCCATGCCGCACAGGACGACCTTGACCACGGACTGGCGAGCCAGTCTCAGTCTTATTAACGGATGGCCGAGTCTTGGCCTTATCTGAGTTCGAACAGTTCTGTGAACGAATCCAGAGATGTCAGGAAGCTCCGGAGAGTCCGAACAGGGACCACCGCCACTCCTTCCACAAAGCTACCCTCGGGTTCGGACACGCTCAGAATCACGGATGCGATCGGCCTGGGGTCGTTGGTCTTCTTCCTTAGGAGGCCGCTGCGTCGCAGCTGGGCCGTGGCGAACTTTTGGAGCGAAGCTGGGCCAGGCTCTCTTCGATAATGTTTGCAATCGACGCAGAGTATCATCGAGGCTCCAAAGGCGACAGCGTCGATCTGTGCCCTAGGTTTCGTGAGAGTGAGGTTCTCTTTGACAACGAACCCAGCAACCCGGAGGAGTGCAGCGGCGAGCTGTTCGAATTCTCGCCACGAAAGGAGCCGTGAGACCTCCTCGGGCTGGGTCCTGTGCTTGAGGAGGGCGTAGGCCATACATGCCGGCGACAAAGTCTCTCTTTCCTCAAGCCCGAGGTCCAAGCATGCTGCGGACAGAGACTCTTGCATGGCCGAGAGGGACGGCAAGGTTCTCTGGAGAAGGCCTAGTAGATTCCTGGATGACTCAGGAGTCATACCATGATAGCGGGTCCAATCACTTAACAAAATGTTTCTCCCACCAGGTCAAGACTTTTGCCGGTCGCCTCTTTGATGGCCTGTTGCTCCAGCTTCCACCTCCTTGAGTTGAAGATGTAGTAGTACAATAGGATGCCCGAGGACAGGGCGCCAACCACTCCGGCGAACGCGTAGGACCCCAGCCAGAAATAGGGGGAGAAGACCGCGAATACCCGCAGGATATAGGACGTTCTGTTGTAGGAGATAACGTAGATTCCAAGTGCTTGGGTCGCTTTGATCGGGATTGAAATCGTGATGTTCGCCGGGAGAGACTGGATGAATACTGGACCACCTGTAGGTGCGATGGACCCTTCCTTGGTAGGAAAGACGGAGATTTCGACGTCACCAGGAACGAAATTAGAAACAGCAATTTTGACCAAGGAACCTTGATCGACAGTCGGAACATAATACCCACTGACGGTCGTATTGCCGCCGAAGTATGGCACTGCTGGGCCTAGGTAAGTTACCTCCTGCGGAGACTTCACGAATGGCAAGGTCAACGTTGCCCCAAGGAATACTAGGCTGGTGCACAGAAAGACCGCAGCAAGGTACTTCCATCGTATGGGGTTCATTCGAAGCTCACGTCACCATCGACTGGCCTAGTGTAAGGAATCATCATCCCCCATGGTTTTTCCCGTGGTAACAACTTATATTTATCACAAAGCCGGCAACGGTACCTATTGGCTAGCCTTCTGAGCTATGTCGTTAGAAGGATTCTGTTCGCCATCCCAGTTTTCCTCACGGTTTCGGTAATCACCTTCCTTATCACGAATGCGGCGGGAAACCCGATAGACATCGTCAGGTTAGGAATCAAAAACCTTCAGCCTTCGCAGCTTGTATACCTTCAACACTACTTCCACACTGACCAACCAGTATACATTCGGTACTTCTACTGGCTCTCCGACCTCCTTCAGGGCAATTGGGGCAGTTCTTTGTATTCTGGGACGGTGACTTCCCTGGTCGCTCCATGGATATGGACCACTTTGGAACT
>JAPCJK010000150.1 GCA_027886975.1 Nitrososphaerota archaeon | reverse complement strand
CCTCCGCAGCCGCAACCTTTCCACCCCAAAGGAAAGGAGGATTCAGCTGAGGGTCGCAGTCCATCTCGGCGATGTCGAACACAGAGAAGGGGATGTTTACGGCGATGCGGTCAACCTGGCTTCACGAATGCACGAATTGGCTGAACCGGGAGGAATCTGCATAACCGGCCAGGTCTTCGACCTGATCAGGAACAACAAGGAGTTCCGTACGGTTTCCCTGGGCAAGCGCCAGCTGAAGAATGTGAACGCGCCCGTAGAAGCATACAGGGTCCTCCTCCCCGGCGAGAAGGCGGTCCCCTCCGGGTCTGCCCTCGAGCCTAACAGGGTCGCAGTACTTCCCCTGGCAATGCTTAGCTCCGACCCGCAGGATGAATACCTCGCCGACGGCCTGACGGAGGAAGTCATCAACACACTCTCGTCAATCTCTGGTCTGAAGGTGATAGCGAGGACCTCGACGATGAAGTACAAGGGGGCGACCAAGGGCGCAGGAGAGATCGCCAGGGAACTGAACGTCGGGACCGTGCTGGAGGGGAGCGTTAGGAAGGCAGGGAGCAAAGTCAGGGTTGCCGTCCAGATGATGGACGCCAGGACCGAGGAGCAGGTCTGGGCCCAGACGTACGACAGGGAGTTGGAGGACGTCTTCGCGATTCAATCCGACATCGCGGGGAAAGTAGCTGAGGCCCTGAAGGTGCAGCTACTCAAGGAGCAGAGGGCACTAATCGAGCGGAAGGCTCCCGAGAACATCGACGCCTATGTCCTTTATCTTAGGGGGCGTCACCAGTTGGAGCAAAGGAAGAAGGACGACCTCAAGAGGGGGATCGGTTATTTCGAGGAAGCGGTGCAGAAGGACCCAAGCTACGCCCTCCCCTACTCGGGCCTCGCAGACAGCTACACTCAGATGGGGCGACACCTATGGTTTATGCGGCCCAAAGAGGCATTCGAGAAGGCGAGGAGCTATGCCCAGAAGGCATTAGAGATTGACGACTCTCTCGCCGAGGCTCACGCGTCCCTCGGGGCGATTCAGATCATCTACGACTGGGACTGGAAGAAAGCCGAGGAGCAGGTCAGGCGGGCCATCCAGCTAAACCCAAACTATGCCACCGCCCACTACTGGTACTCCCACCTCCTTTTGGCGACCGGACGGCTGGACGAGGGAGTCGAAGAAGCGGAGGTCGCGCATGTGCTTGACCCCCTCTCTCCCGCGGTTACCATGGGGCTCGTCCAGGCCTATCTCTTTGCGGGCCGGTACGATGCGTCAATCGAAGAATGCAGGAGGCACCTTGACATCGACCCCAGCTACCCTGTGGCGCATGATTTTCTTGTCCACCTGTATGTGCAGAAGGGTATGTTCGAAGACGCGGCCAGAGAGGCTCAGACCCTGGTGAAGGTGAGCGACAGGAAGGAGGAATCCGTGGCCCACGTTGCCTACGCAGACGTAGTCATGGGCAGGAAGGAGGAAGCAAGGAAGGTCATGAATGGTCTGGCTGCCAGCGCGGGAGTCGAATATTCCAATCCGACGATCTTCATCACCGTCTGGTCGATGCTTGGAGACAACAATCGGGCCTACAAGTTATTGGAGCGGGCCTACGAGGACGGCAAGGTGGCCTTCCCCTCTCTGAGGTTCAGCCCCGACTTGAAGGGCTTCCGGACCGACCCGAGGTACGACCAATTCCTCAAACGCGCAAGGCTGGAGTCAAAAGTTGTATGAGAATCAAGCCCTTGTCTGCGGGTATCGCCGGGCTTCTCTTAGTCCTAATCGTTGTGGGAACACTCGCATTGGTCTCGATCTACAGACCACACCCGTCCAATCAGGGAACGACGTCCACGTCAAGTGGTTCGGGGTCAACTACTTTGGGAGCGTTAATTGCGGGCAATTACCCCACCGCAGTTGACAAGAATGGAACCGGAGGTGTGACCGTGACCGTCAAGAACCTCCAAGTACTTTACGTCCACTCAGAAGCCGACGGCGATTGGCACGTCGCCGTGACTGATGGGACTGTTCCCGTGTTCATAACTGAAATCACTCCATCCTACCAATCCAGTGAGGGAATGCCTCCTGTGGGTTCCAACATCGTTGAAACAGGGTTTGTTTTTTGCGATAATTTCCATCGGGCAGAAAGTTGGCATGGCAATACATGCTGGGAAATCCATCCGGTTCTTTCTTGGCAACTGTCGGCCTAATCCTGCGCTCGGACTAAATTGAAGGCTTAAGCAGCCGGGACCAAACCCGCATCGTGAAACCGAAAGAAGGCTTTGCCTCGATACTTGGTTTCGACATATTCTACAAACAGTTCGGCAGGCCGAAGAAGGGAGAGATACTCTGCCTTCACGGAGGACCTGGCGCGACGCACGACTACATGCTTTCGATGGCCGACCTCGCCGAACATGGGTACAGGG
>JAPCJK010000015.1 GCA_027886975.1 Nitrososphaerota archaeon | reverse complement strand
GCACAGGTGCCCTTGATGGCAGGCCGTCCGTTCTTCAGTTTGATTTGCTTGGGATTCTTGATCTCCCGGTTCTTCTTCTTCTCGTAGACGCAGTATCCGGTTACCACTGCGATATGCCTCGCGTCCAACGCGGCTAGTTTGCTATATAAACCTGAGCCAACGGGGCTCAAAATGGGGTTTTTTCGGTCTAGATGCTGATTTGGCGGCGATTCGGGATTCCATTGGCTCAGAGTCAAGGTGGAGGTCGTCCCGATTCTACAGGAATCGGCAGCGATTGATGGGCTCCACCGTCTTCTGTTTCTTCGTTGGTAAATCAAAGGAAGACGCATGCGAGATGGCAGAGGAGCGCTACCTTGACACCTCGCCGATTTGGGAGGAAGGGGCCAGATTCTTGCCTCGCATCACCCGCAAGGTCAGAAACAAATCTCGGCAGCTTCCGCGTCTGCGATTGAATTAAAGACCAAAGAATTGACGGGATGCCGCAGTTTGCAAAGTCCCGCGCTCAACACCAAGGCTCTCGGCTCGCTGATCTTCGCTAGGATTGTCTACGCGATCAATTGGCTGAACCTAGGTGCAATATTCTATCTGGTGAGTCCTGACATCGGCGCTGGGGTCTCTGGGCTCGGGACTGTGACCTCCACATTCTTTCTCGGAGTTGGTCTGATGCAAGTCCCCGGTGGCCTCTTGGCAGCAAAATGGGGATCGAAGAGGGTGGTCGTCATAGGAATATTCCTTTCTTCGCTCTCCGCCCTTGGGACCTCGGTCTTGACCAATGTTCCTCAGATGGCCGTGCTGAGATTCCTCGTCGGGGTCGGGATGGCTCTGGTCTTCGCACCGGGGGTCGTGATTATCGCAAGGTTGATCGGAGGCGGAGCAGGAAAGTCCGGAACCGGAGTAGGACTGTTCAACTCTGCCTTCGACCTGGGCGGGATGGTTGCCCTCTTCGGTTGGATAGTCATTGCCGGCGCGACAGGCTGGCGGCTCAGCCTTGTGCTGGGTGGAGGCATTGGGTTGATTACTGGAGTCCTGGTCGCACTCTTCGTCCCGGGAGACAGTGCAAGAACCGAATTCAACGTCACCAGTGCAGCGATGCTTTCCATCCTAAAAGACAAACAACTAGTGATCCTGGGACTTGCGACCCTTGGCCTGGGCATCGGGAACGCAGTAATCACTGGCTTCATGGTTTACTATCTGTTCAACTCGCTTTCGATATCTGGGACGGTGGCAGGACTTGTAGCCACCCTTGTGACCGGCGTCCCGATCTTTACTGCGATCTGGGGTGGGCGCGTTTATGATAGAATCACAAAGCATCGGACGGTGATGATTCTCTGCCTCTTGGGAAGCGCCGCCTGCCTGGCCATCGGCGCGTATCCTTCATTATATGCCGCCGCGGCGTGTTCAGCCCTTGGGGGTATGGTTTCTGGGATCGGCTACACTTTCGCCTTTGCTGCTGCCCGAGACATTCACAAAGCCGCGAAAGAGTACGACAGCCTAGCCATCGCCTGGATAAACGGCATCCAGCTCACGGGGTCTTTCGTGCCCCCGATCTTCTTCTCTTATCTTGTTGAAGCGCAGGGGTACTCTCAGGCCTGGCTCGGAACCGCTGGGCTGACACTCATCTTTGTCCTCCCTGTCCTGCTGATGCCTGAGCGCTGGACTCGCTAGAGCGGGGTGGCGATTATCTCATCGCCTTTCTTGACGTTTACTTCCAGTCCAGTCAGTCCGATCTCCTTGATTTCTGGGACTGGTATACCGAGCTCCTCGATCTTCGACCTATGACGTGTTATGGCCTGCATCCAGGCCTGAGACCTGTCTTCCACCTTTGGGACGCCGAGCCCGGACTTGAAAGCCAAGTATTCCAACTTCTGATCGTATTCAAAGAAGTCGTCGGGAAGCATCCAGAAATCGTTCATCGGCTTGAACAGGAGAGGCGAGAGGTAGATGAACCCGTGCTTGAGCTGCCGGGAGATCTTGGACTTGTCTTCCTTGGACATCCTTTCTGCGAGACGCTCAAGCATCACCAAAGTCCCGGTAAGGTGACGGGACTCGTCGCGTGTTATGTTCCTGAATGCCGTCGAGTAGACCTTGTTGGTAGAGCGTTCTCCGACCTCCCTGAAGATGAGCTGGGCTCCGATCTCAGCGAAAAAGAAGCTCGAGAAGATTAGCTCGAGGGGGTATTTCCCCCATGCCTGGTTGAAGGCACTCCAGTACCTGCCTGCATTGTCATATAGCGCCATGATGTTGGCGAGAGCCTTTTCTTCGAGAGTTGACTTGGGCTTGAACTTGTAGGGGAAATTAGGGCACACCCGCGCACAAGCCCTTCTACAGACCTCATCGTGCCTGCATTCGTCGAAGGCCACTGCAGAAAGGAACTTCTTCGTCGGGTCCTCGAAGTTGTGGGTCGCCGCCTGGACCGCGGCCGAACCGAAGGCGCCTATCCCTGATTTCTCGAAGAGGGCGAGCTTCGA
This sequence comes from Nitrososphaerota archaeon, assembly GCA_027886975.1. GTDB lineage: Archaea > Thermoproteota > Nitrososphaeria > Nitrososphaerales > Gagatemarchaeaceae > UBA183. The sequence goes on along the minus strand of JAPCJK010000015.1, from coordinate 26,705 downwards.
CAGCCAGTAGGCTTGGGCGACGGCCTCGTCAGAAGAGAAGTTCTTGGCGTCGACTTCCGCCCAGGGAAGGTCGACAGGGCTCCAGTTCTGGGGGAACCAGAGCTCGTAGGTCTTGAGGAGCGTCTCGGAGACTACGTCCCAGTTCCCAGGGAAGACATTTCCGGCACCGTTCTCATCCAATCAGATTACCTATGTCACGAGCGAAGATGCCCTGTAATTAAGGAATAATTCGCATTACGAGGACTTGACGGTTATCGTGCCTTTCATGTATGAGTGGTACGTACAGTGGAAGGAGTACGTCCCAGCTGAGAAGGTGTGTACCCAAGCCATCCCGGGGTGGATGTCGCCGGAGTCGAAGCTCCCGTCAGTGGCCGTGACAGTGTGCACTACACTGTCCTGGTTCAGGAAGACGAGTGTGTTGTTGACCCCGACTACAAGTTTGAGAGTGCTAGGGTTGTAGTTGAGGGAACTATCAGACCCCGTGTTGGGAGGAATCTTGACGGTGAAGCTCCCGGGAATCCCAGATTTCACGATGACCTTCCCCTTCATCCACGAGCTGTGGTAGATGCAATAGTAGGAGAAGTTCCCCGCGGTGGCGAAAGTGTTTGTCCAGCTCTTCCCGGCAGTGATGTCTCCAGAGTTGAAACTATTGTCGGTGGCTGTGACCGTGTGAACGGCCGAGTCCCTGTTGACGAAAGTGACTGTGTTGTTGAGCCCGATGATGAGCGTGACCGTTGGAGGGCTAAAATTCAGGGCCGTGTTGCTCCCGACTCCCTGGGGCATGACGACCGTTCCGATGGCGACAGAAGTGTTGCCACCGATCTGGGGCTGGAGCCTTAACACGAACTCTCCCGCGATGGCAGCACCTAAGATTACCCCGATGATTCCAATACTTAGCAGAAGTCCGCGAGGAGCCCCCGGATGTTCATCTGTCTCCATCTATTTCACCCGAGAGACGCCAGCAAGGCTATGAACAAGGCAGAGAGGAACATGATGGGTATGAGCGCAAACAGTCGGAGCGAACCGGGCTCGTCCTTGAGCTGCATGTAGAAGAGAACGACAGCCACCGCCTGGCTTGTCGCCAGGACCGTGATTACAGCCGCGGCAGTGGAGTAGGCGGTGATCATGTAGAAGACCTCGACTTCGGCGAGCACTGCCACGACCATGTACGCCCAGACGCCAAGAGCGATCGATGTCTTCATGTCAATCTCCTAGAGCAAATAGAAGAGCGGGAAGACGAAGCACCAAACGATGTCGACGAAGGCCCAGTACAGCCCGAAGTTCTCAATGGCCTCGTGGGAATCCTTGGTGTAGAATCCTCTGGTTGTCTTCTTCATCAGATAGAGCATCAGCAGGAGCCCAGCGGTCACGTGGGCACCATGCAGACCGACGACTATGAAGTAGGCGCTGGCGGCCAAGGACATCGCCGGGTTTGCAAGGATGAACCCTCCGTTGCCCAAGTTGGTCCATTCGGCAACCTTCACGCCCATGAAGAGCGCGCCGAGGACGAAGGTTGCGGCCAGCCAGGCCATTAGCTTCCTCTGGTCACCGTTTCGGATCGACTGGAGGGCGAGGAACATGGTGAACCCGCTGGTGACGAGCACCAGCGTGTTGAATGTCCCGAGGGGGATCTCGTGGATCGAACCGGCGATTGGCCATTGAGCCGTGGCTGCGCGGATGAAGACGTAGGCCCCCAGGAAGCTGCCGAAGAGTACAACTTCAGATGAAAGGAAGACCCACATCCCTAACTTCAGCTTCGGGACTGCAGAGAAGGGCCACCTGTCTCCTTCCGGCTCCGGTGGGACAACGAACTTGTCGTGCAGGTCGTCCATGCCCCAGCCCCAGAACGAGTAGACTACTACGAGGGCGCCGACCACCATCAGCCCCAGGCCTGCCGGTCCGGGGTAGAAGGCGGTCCCGGCCAGGAACACCAAGGCACCGAGAGAGATTTCGATTGGCCTGGAGCTGAGATGGCCGTAATGGCCCCCTGGCGCGGCGGTGGCGGAAGGCCCATGTACGTCGGATGCGGTTGCCAGCTGCCCTATCCAACCGCCTGCGGGGGGTGTCACCGATGAATCCATCGCGGGGGTCATCCCTTCCACATGGGAGTTCCATTCAAGGTCGGGGGAACCCCACGGATTCGCGGGAGCTATGGGACCTCTGTACCATGTGTTGATCACGTTGTAGGCGAGCAGGATTTGCGCAAGGGCGAATATGAAGGAGCCGAGAGTGGCGAGGCCGTTGAGCATCCCCCAGTCGCCTATGTTGGAATACGTGAAAATGCGTCTCGGCATGTCAAAGAGGAGGTTCATCGGGAAATACAACACGTTGAACCCGAGGAATGACAGCACGAAGTGTATCTTACCGAGCCTTTCGTTGTACATTCTCCCGGTCATTCTTGGCAGCCAGTAGTAGATTCCGGCAATGATCCCGAAGATCGCTGCGCCCACCATGACGTAATGGAAGTGCGAAACGACGAAGTATGAGCCCCTGAACACCCTGTCGAGGACGGGAGACGAGAGGAAGACCCCCGTGATTCCCCCGATGATGAACAGAACCACGCCGCCCAGGGCGAACAGCATCGGTGTGGCGAACTTCACCCTCCCCCTGATCAGGGATTCAACGAATGAGAGGGTGATTATGTCGAAGGGAATGGAAATGGCGATGGTGGCGACGCTGAAGGCCCCCTGAAGGGAGACTGGGATCCCTGTGAGAAACATGTGGTGCATCCAGACGCCGAAACTCAGCGGGACCACAATGAGACCCGTAGCAACCAGAATCGCCGTCTTGCCGGCCAGCGGCCTTCCAGTGAACTGTGGGAGGACGTTTGCGATGATTCCGAACCCGGGGAGGAGGACGATGTACACCTCGGGGTGGCCGAAGAACCAGAACAAGTTGTCCCAGAGTATGGAGGGCTGGACGCCGGTTGAGGTGAAGAACGTCGTGCCAATGATTCTGTCCGCCGAAGCGAGAACGAATGCAGCTATCAGCGTGGGGAAAGCGAAGAGCATGGCGATGATGGTGAACAACATGAACCAAGTGAACATCGGGAGCTTCGAGAGGGTGACCCCCGCGGCCCGTAGCCAGATTATCGACACCATGAAATTGACGCTCCCCAGCGTGACCGAGGCGGCAAGGAGGACCATCCCGAGGTAAGCGAGGGTCGGCCCGGTACCCAGGGAGAGGACGGCGAGGGGCTGGTAGGTCGTCCATCCTGCGTTTGCGGTCCCTCCTGGGACGAAGAAGCTGAGCACAGCGAGAATCCCACCGGCGAGGTAGAGCCAGTAGCTCATGGCGTTGATACGCGGAAACGCCAAGTCCTCGGCACCGATCTGGAGGGGGACGAAGTAGTTCGCGAGCCCGAGGGCGATGGGAGACAGGAACCAGAAGATCATTATCAGGCCGTGCATGGTCACGGCTTGATTGTAGTACAAAGCCGAGAGGAAGTTGTTGTTCGGGACCGAGAGCTGAACCCTCATCAACAGGGCGAGGATCGCCCCGATGAATCCGAAATAGCACGAAGTGAAGAAGTAGAGCAGCCCAACGTCCTTGTGGTTGGTGGTGAAGAGCCACCGTTTGATCCAAGATTCAGTCATTTTGTCACTTGCCTCCCATCCAGGTGTTCCAAGCGGATTGGCTGATTACGGTCAGGTTTGCCCACATCAGGGCGTGGCCGACACCGCATAGCTCGAAGCACCTTACGGCGTTGAGATATTGGCACCATGTCCCTGCTGAATTGCATGTCACCTTCACCTCGGGCGGCGCGGTGACCTGGACAGCAGGCACGATGAACCATAGATGGTTGGTCTTTCCGGGGATGGCATCTTCTTTCGCCGCGAACATGTCGATACCGAAAGTGTGGAACACGTCCTTTGCGCTTATATTGACGACGACATCCCTCCCCGCGGGAACCGTCAAGTTGTTGATTTGCGACTTCCCGTTTGGATAGGTGAAATTCCACCCCCATTGAAAAGCCGTCAGGTGAATTTGCACACAGGGGGAGCCGGTGTTCGCCATGCAGGAGGCGTTGTTCGGGATTTCGATGTTGTTGAATGCCGCAAAGGTCTGGTATTCGGCCGCCGTGAGTACGGTCATGCTGATCAGAGTGGTGATGAGCACGATCTTCCATCCTTCGACTTTGTGTTCGGGCATCGGGCTCTTTTCGCCCCGGTACCTGAATTTCACCATGAAGACGACGAGAGCAGCAATCACGATTATGGCCGCCCCAATGCCAAAGATGAGATACCAGTTCAGCAGTGAGTAAAACGTGGCAGTGGTTGGGGGCAGTGAAAGCAAACCCGAATACATTAGGTTGTGCGCTGGTTTTCTTCCCAATATTGGTTATAAGCTTTGGCGAAGATGTCGCGCTTTCAGAAGTTTACTCAGAGATTTGCTTTTTCGCTATTCTTGAAACGGGTCCTTTTGACTTCGTCGGAAACACCGATTTGGGCCACCCTTACATTCCGTAAGTCAGAATCACTTTCAATCTACTCCCCCCTCACAGAAGTGAGCATTCTCCGTTCTGCTTAAGCGCAGAGACGCCAGAACCAGCAGATAGCTTGACACAACCGAGCGAATCGCGGCCTGTCAGCGTCGTTACTTCAGCCGCGAGCACAGTGAAAGCAATCAAGTCAGAAGTTCAGGTACGCCCATACCCAGCTAACTATGGAGCTGCTCGAGACCTTCAGAGATATGGTCAATCACGCAATCCACATTTGCATTGAGGAGAACATCAAGGGGAGGTTAAAGCTGAGGGACCGAATCTACGAGGATCTCCAAAAGAGATACCACGTGGTCGCCTGTTGTCCTTACTCCGTAGCCGAAGTGGCGTGGTCCATCGTCAAGAAACACAGGAAGTGGCACCGAAGACCGTACGCCAAGAGGCTAATGATGAAGATGGACGGCCAAAACTACTCTCTAAATTACTCGATTCTTTCCGTGGCGTTCAGGAGAAGCGAGCGAATACTCATCCCTCTTCGATGTGGGGATTATCAGCGTTCCTTCCTCATGGACACCACCATCAGGAGAGGCTCTGTCACCATTACAGATTCTGCAGTCATAATCGCCTTTACGAAGGAAGCCAGTCCAGTCGAACCCATGAAGAGAATCGGCATTGACCTCAACGAGAAGTCCGCCGTTCGCTCAGATGGTACTCGATACGACCTCTCGGAGGTAGCCCGCGTGCATACAGAATACGGAGTGAGGCGAAGAGATTTCTATCAGAGACATCCGCTGGACACACGCCTCAAGAAGAAGTACGCAAGCACGAGAAGGGAAAGAGAGAGGATTAATCAGCTTCTTCACAGAAAGGCAAAGGAGATCGTGCGGGAGGCCAAGTCGGAAAGCCAAGCGATAGTACTTGAAAGACTGAAAGGCATCCGGTATGCGCACCCAAAAGGAAACTGGGAAGGCAAGGCGAGACGCAGAATGATAGCTCAGTGGCCATTCCGCGTCCTCCAGTCTTACATCGTTTACAAGGCTGGATGGGAGGGAGTCCGAGTCGAGTTTGTCAGTGCGGCTCGGACCTCGCAAACTTGCAACAAGTGTAGATACATCAACAAGAAACTCAAGCTGACTGAAAGGGAGTGGCGATGCCCTAATTGTGGTGCCATTCTCGACCGCGACCTCAACGCAGCTATCAACATTGAACGTCGCGGGAAGATACCATGTCTGGGTGAGGTTCGCCCAGGAGCGCTGGACACAGATGAAGCCGTGAAGGGGAACGAGCAGACGTCGGCTCCAATCCTCCGAGCAGAAGTCTCGAAGCCGACTTGAAGGGATATAATGTCCTGTCCAGTCGGCAGAACCTGGTGGGGTGGCGGAGCGGTTACGCGTGCGCCTGCAGTGACACAGCCGTCAGTGAGCGCATTCACATGGGTCCGAAAGCTGGTGCTCAGAAAGTGGGCATCGCCGGGGCTCCCATCCCCACCTGTCCTGATTATTCCTAGCGCACTTCCTAAGTCAGACGCGACCTGCTTTCTACAAGTTTGCGTAGGGCCTCCTTCTTCCTTGACAATGTGAAACCAATGGTTTCTTCATAGATTCTCCAGCCCTTCGGCTTGATACGAATTACCTAGCTGTACTTGTTGACCCTTACGGTTCTACCCTTGATTATCTTCAAGGTACCTGGAGGTGGTCCACACTGGTAAGGGCCATTTGAGTCGACGAGAAAGCACCTCCTGAGGAGGTTCTGCACGTAAGATATGAGTTCACTTTCGCCGTTGGCAACCGCAAGATCTGAGTTCCCAACTCCGGCCTCTGCGTCGAAGAAACCTCGAAGAAATGCGGCTGTGCATTGCATGCAATGCTCTATGTAGCCCCTTGAGGTCGTCAAGCTGTCCATTCAAGAAACGGAAAAGCAGAATGCTGTTTACATCTGTTTGCCAGAGACCTGTCTTCTTGTCGAGCCACACTTTGGTTGGCCTTGAGAGTAGCACCTTCGAGGCAGCCGTCGCGAATTCTCGAGCGAAATCTTCATCCTTAACACAAAACCTAGTAGTGTGGTCGAGCTGCCAACTGCCTTTCCTATGAGAAGTGTCTCCAAAATCAACCCCAATGAGGTACGAGAGCTCGGGCGATGGGTCAGTTTGTAACTGATGAACACGACCGAATGGCGAATGCTTGCCGGAATTCCAGCCCTTTATTGTCGATAAATCGAGTTCCGTGCTGAAATCTTTCCTCAGCATGTCCCGTATCCGCATCGGAGTGTCTCCTTGAGAGGCAAGTCTTCGAACGAGTTCATACAATTTCACGCGTTCTTCGTAGGTCCGAATGTGCACTTTGCCTGTGGGCCTTACAGAAACCACAGACAAGTAAGTTGAATTGGTACTTAAGCCCCTAGACGATGAGGGCGAACATAACGATGGCAGAGATGAATACGATCGAGATGGTGTTGACTACTTTGATCAGCGAGTTGATCGCTGGCCCGGCGGTATCCTTGAACGGGTCCCCGACAGTGTCCCCCATCACGGCCGCTTTATGGGCGTCCGACCCCTTGCCGCCGAGTTGACCCGTCTCAATGTACTTCTTCGCATTGTCCCACGCGGCACCCCCGTTGGTCATTAGATAGGCCAGGAAGACTCCCGAGACGACGGTGCCAATCAGAAGGCCGCCCAGAGCTAGCGGGCCGAGGACGAGGCCTACGACAATCGGTGTCACGACCGCGAGCGCTCCGGGCTTGGCGAGTTCTCTGATCGCAGTCGCCGTACTGATGTCGACGACCTTCGCGTAGTCCGGCTTGGCTGTCCCTTCCATGATGCCGGGGATTTCCTTGAACTGACGTCTCACCTCGTTGACTATGGTGTAGGCGGCTCGGCCGACGGCCTTGATTAGGAAACTCGAGAAGTAGAACGGGAGAAGGCCGCCGATTAGGAGGCCTATTACGACGTAAGGGTCCGAGAGGCTGAACGTGAGCTGGCCGCTGGCGTCAAGGTGGGCGGCATACTTGTTCAGAAGAGATGCACCCCCATTGTGTATGATCCTCGTGGCTTCGTTCTGGAATGCCTCGAAGATTGCGACAGCCGCGAGCGCAGCAGATGTGATAGCGAACGCCTTGGTGGTCGCTTTTGTCGTGTTACCAAGTGCGTCAAGTTCGTCGGTAACGGTGCGTACACTGCTCTCGAGTCCCGCCATCTCCACGATCCCGTTGGCGTTGTCGGTGATCGGCCCGAACGAATCGATGGACATGATTATCCCTGTAAGGGACAGCATCGACATCGTTGCCACCGCTGTGCTGTATATTCCGGTCAAAACGGAATTCACGCCCCCCGACCCAACGTAGCCGAGAGAATATGACGCGATGATTGCGACTACGAGCACCAAAGCTGAAGGGGCCGTGCTCGTCAGCCCGTTTGAGAACCCTGATAGGAAGTTGGTCGCCGCCCCTGTCTGGCTCGACACTGCGATCTCCTTGACCGGCCCATAGGAGTAGGAAGTGAAGTAGTTGGCCACGTTCTCAATTGCGACCACGACCAGGACGCCGACGATCGCGCTCGCGAACAGGTAGTAGCTGAGAGATGAACCGGAGAACAGCAATTGGCCGAAGGCGAAGTCGAGGAGTATGGCGACGACGGCGGCTATCAGAAGAGTGATGTTGAGGGCCCGGAGGGGGTTGGATTTTATCGACTTCCTCACGTAGAAGCTTCCGACTGCCGCCCCCGCGACGCCAGCTGCCCCTAGAAGCAGCGGATACACGAGTAGTCCCATTGTAGCCCCAGAAGGTATCAGGGCACCCAGGATCATCACCGCAATTGTTGTGACAACGTAAGATTCGTACACGTCTGCTCCCATGCCAGCGCAGTCTCCAACGTTGTCCCCTACGTTGTCCGCTATGACGGCTGGATTCCGAGGGTCATCCTCAGGAATGCCAGCCTCGACTTTTCCGACGAGATCTGCACCTACATCTGCGGCCTTGGTGTAGATTCCCCCTGACACTCTCATGAACAGCGCAATCAGAGACGCGCCGAAACCCAGGCCGGCCAGCGTCACCGGTTGTGATATTATCGTGCTTGAGAATACGAGATAGAACAGAGAGAGCCCGAGGAGGTCGAGGCCAATCACGGTCATCCCCATCACGCCTCCTCCCCTGAACGCCATGGTCAGCGCGCTGCCGAGGCCCGACTTCGCGGCTTCGGCGGTCCTTGAGCTGGTCCGCACCGTCACCGCCATCCCGATATAGCCGGCAAGGGCGGAAAGGAAGGCACCCACGGCGAAACCTGTTGCTGTGGCGCCGCCAGTGCCGCCAGGGTAGTCGATCAGACCGAAGATCAGGACGACGATGATAAGCGCAATGGGGGCGATGACCTTGTACTCTCTGCTGAGGAAGGCGGCCGCGCCCTGTCTCACTGCATCGGATATCTCAATCATCTTTGGGGTGCCGCGATTCTGTCGTCTAAGGTAAGCCCAAAGAGCCGCAGCGTAGAGGAGGGCTACGAAAGAAAGCCCGAGGGCAACGTAGCCGTAGTCGAAAACCAAACTCTCGAAGGCGCCTCGGACTTCGCTTAATAAGAATTCGCGGACAAAGGCGTCAGTCTGACTTCCTCTTCGTGAGGACGTAGGACAGTATGAAGGGGAGGACTGTAGTGACCTCGGCGTAAAGGGTGGCCTGCCTTGCTTTTACCTTCACCTTTCCCCAGGAGACGGCCTCCTTTATCGAAGCCCCGCTAAGAGAACCGTCAAACTCTGACGCAGTGGTGATGTAGCATGCCCAGTCGAGGCCTCCGCGGAGCAAGTTTGACCAAATCAGGTGATGCTTTGAAATCCCGCCCCCCAGGACCAGGGCCCCTGTCTCCTTCGCTTCGGAAGTGATGTCTAAAAGTCTCTTCTCATCTGCGATCAGATCAAGTTTGAAGTCCCGATGGCTTTCGTTGAAGAACCAGAGCTGGCTCCCAACGGCGCCGTCAGTAATGCCCGGGACGAATACGGGTACGCCCTTCTTTTGCGCCCAGTATAGGAGTGAAGACTTTGATGCCATGTCCCGGCCGATCCTCTTGCAAAGCTCTTCCGTCGTGATTGAACGGGTTCCCTCGGCGTAGATTCGACCTAGCAGGGGCTGCATCATCCTTTCGATGAGTGGACCGTAATTCTGCAATGGAACAAGAACGCTACCGAGTCTGTGGTACCCCGCGTTCCTTAGCTTGACGTCATCCATTTCGAAGCTTCCCTCATAGTAGTCTGCCTGGGTCCTGGCGATGTCGTGGTCCAGCGTCCCGCATGTGGTGATTATGACGTCGACCAACCCCTCCCGAACGAGATCGATGAGTAACCCCCTTGCTCCTGTGGCGACGATCGCAGCGGGGAAGGAAAGAAACTTCGTGCAGCCATCGCGGCCGCACATCGAATCAAAGGTCGTCGCGACATCGTACAGGTTCTTCGCCATGAAGCCCCCGCTTTTCCCCATGCCATCGACAATCGATACGATTTCGCTGGACACCGGAGAATGGAAGTCCCGAACCCTCTTAAGGCCCGGAATCCGTCTCATAAGAACTCCGAGCGAGCGTTCTGTCATATTTTAACCGTTCAGACCGGACACTTTCGAAAGACCGCCCTCTCCCATTGATGGGCGCTCGTTCGGGAGGACGTTTTGGTCGCGGCTCAGCATTCGGTGGTCCCATGAGGCAGATTGCCCCGCTGGATCGTCTTTCCGCAAATGCAGTCGCTCGACTTCGAATCCTCTTGCGTGGATTGCCATCGGCTATTGGTGGACGCGGGGGACGAGTTCGTCTGTCCTAGTTGCGGAATCGTCAAGGAGAAACAGGTAATGGAAAATGATGTGAGGGTTTCACCGAAGTTCGAACTCGGGAAACACGCACTGGGGAGCTACATGGGTACCATCCACACGACGAACGAGGAAAGGCGCTCAAGGGGTTTTTCAAAAGCTAATTCTACGTATAGATACCTGAAAGTCGTTTCAGACTTCGCCGGCAGGGAGGAGGGAGCGGACTACACCTGCTTCAGAATGATTCGTCGTATTTGCGAAAAACTCTTCCTCCCCGACTTTGTTGTTCAGCAAGCAGCGAACGTAGCCAGGAAGGTGCTGGCGACAAAGCACGACCGCAGAGTCACTATTGCTGCGGTGTCCGCGTACTCATTAATCGTCGCTTGTAAGATAGAAGCCGTTACTTCTGTTAGCGTGAAAGAGATTGTCGACGCGCACACAGCCCTCGGTAGGCGAGTCAAAGTCTCATCGATAATCCAGCTGTCCTTGGAGTCGCCATTCAAGTCTGCCCCGCGAAGGCCAGAAGAATACCTATCCAAGATACTTGCGAAATTGTCCCTCAATCAGAGAATTGGTCAAACACTGATTCGAGAAGGACTTTCCCAGACAGTCTTTCTGAATTCTCTACGTTCGACCGCGCTGGAGGTCCTTTCGGAGGTAGATGGCAGCGTGACCGTCGGGCGGAGGCCCTGTGCCTTGGCTGCGTCCGCTGTATACGCAGCCGAGGTTGTGCTTGCTCGGCGCGAATCGAGGAAACGGTGGTTAACCCAAAGGGACCTGGCTGAATGCGGGGACTCGGCCGAGTACACCGTTAGGGGTCAAGTAAGCGAAATCTTCATGCCGGCAGTGGAACGACTTGTCTCAGGTAGGCAAAGGCTGCCGCTTCCATCCTTACGCTGAAAGTACCGTGGGGACCCTCTATTCTGTCTTGAGAGATGTACACATCGAAGTAGACGGTACAGCCTCCAGATTGGTCTATGGTGAAACTGATACCGAACCCAAGGCCTGCCGATGCGGCGAGTGCAGAAGGACCTGCGCTCGCCCTGGACAAAATCGGTCCGATGGCGTAAGCAGTGCAATTAGATGGGCTCGAACCCTCCAACGACGACTTCAGCATTTCCACTCCGGTTGTGCAAACAGAGGTGGCGGCCTCCAGGCGGACGGGAAGGTGAACCAGGTGGGACTCGGTCCTTTCGAGAGACACCCCGGAAGGCGAGTAGGCACCTGATGCACTGACTTTCAATAAGATGTCGACGTCTCCTGCGACGGATCCATCGAAGGGTTTGACCATCGACATGTTGTCGTATGCGGACACTGACGGGGACCAAGATGCAGAAGTCACGACCGTCAGCTTGTCTTTTCGTTCGATGTCGATGAGGCTCGACAACAGATTCGCCGTGGACTCGATCGCGGTCGCACAGTTGAAAGCCGTCGTCGAGAAGAAATCTTGTGCCCTCCCGAGCAGGCCGATTGAGCCGACCCCTGCCAGGACAAGTAAACCGTTCGAGAGAGAGTCCTCAGCTTCCGCCTTGATGTACAGATTCTGCCTGTTTTGGGCAGCCATGAAGACGGTCAAGTTGGAGATCAAAAGCGCGGAGAATATCACAGCAGTGACAGCCGAAGCGCCTATCCCACTGCGCTTGACCATGCTTGGAGAGTCACTTCCCTTACGCCGAGATGCAGACTCAGAGATATGATCACGGCTCCATTTGGCGGAGAAGGCCCGCAGGAGAAGGAATCGATGGTGGCAGATAGCGCGATTGAATTTGACAGCCTTGCGAGGTCCGCGCATACTGCTTCAGGTGGTGTTTCTTGAATCCACGGCAGGCCCCGATAATCGAGGTAGGACACCAGTCTGTCCCTGAGCCGACTTTCGAGCATCAGACGGTGCGAACCGACGTCTGCCACGCGTGGATTCCAGGTGACTATTCCAGAGATGGCGGATACACCAATCATCATTGCCAAGGCTATGTCCAGCCACCTCATACAAGCTTCAGCCTCGGCAGGAGGAGGATGATGGCGATAAGGCAAAGACCGAGAACCAAGGCGTAGGCCACGGCGATGTCTACGAAAGTCTCTACCTCAGCCAGGCCCGACCACCTTGACGGACCCACCTTCGACTTGAACAGAGTAAGCGACCGAGGGGAGCAAATTCATGTTTGGAAGCTCCCACTTGCTTGGCATGGCAATCGTCCCGTCGGCCGAGGTGCATGAAATCGAGTGCCCCTCGATTCGAATTGAGTCAGAGCCAGTTGCTTCCCCAAAGGCGAATGTCACCCTCATCCCAGGCCGGAGGCCATCGAAAACGGCCCTCACTCCATCAATGTTACGCGAGTCGGCGCCTGCTCTGGCCGACCGAGACGAACTAGCCAACATTGGAGACGTAAGGGCGAGCAACGCGACCGTGGCGAGGAGGTAAAGTCCCCAAGAGTTCAGTGAGCTTACAGAAGATGCGGGCATTCTAGGTCACCGACAAGCTCAGTTGGGTTGATTCTTCAGTGAAAGCCAAGGTGTGTGCTCCGCCTTCCAAATTGAATGAGAAGCTGCAGTTCGCAGAGAAGCTCTGGCTCGCGGACGAAAGCTTGGAGCTAAAAGTAAGAGAGCCGTCGTGACATTGAATAGTGGACGTTGGAAGGATTATTGTGGCCCGGGAACTTCCGTTTGACAGAGCCTGCGTTGCAAGCCCTGATATGACGCTGAAGGCCTCGTGAAATTGCAATTCAGACGCCCAGGAAGAGAAGGTGTTGTACGTTGCTACAGAACCACTAATGAAAAGAGTAGACACCAAGAAGACGAGGGTATACTCGAGTATCTCCGCCATACGAATTGATGTTAATTCTCGATTTAAGCAGCAAGGTTGCTCCTTTTATCGCTTCGGACCATTTCAGCGTCGAGGACCTTGCCATCAAAGTTTGATCAACTATTTTTGCGAATTACGGCCAAGAGAGAGAAACCGATAGAGCCTCCGCCGCTCCTCGTCGAGCTATTCGGGTTCACTGTCGAAGGGCCCGGGACACGCGAGACCTATCCCTTTGCCTACCAAGTGGAGAACCGTGATTCCATTCCTTTCTATCAGGTTTCGTGCGCCCTTCCGTCTGACCTGATGCCGATCCTAAGAGGAGTCATCTCTGAGGTTTCGAAGTCCCTCGACCCCCGCGAGGTCGAGCCATTGACATTCAGCCGGCTGGTCGAAGTTCTGACCCAGCATTCCGCCGAAGGCCTCGCGGCCGCAGGAGTCACGTCGAGAATCAAGGAATTGTCGGAGCTATCGGCCTATGAAGCGATGGGGCTATCTCGAATTCTCGCCTTCGCGAAAGACCCTTGCGTTACCGAGTTCTTTGTGGACTCGGATTTCACCCCGATTTACCTGGACCATCGAGTGGCTGGGAGATGCGAGTCCGAGATAGTCCTCACAGAGAGAGAAAGGTCTGCCTTGGTGACACATTTGGACACATTCAGTGGTTACACCTTGGACTTCAAGACCCCGTCGCTGAAGAATGACCTCGTTGTCTCAGGAGCCATCCTGAGGGTTTCGGTCGACCTCGAACCGATTTCCGTTAACCGGTTCGCGCTAGATGTGAGGAGGTTGAATGTAAGTTCGCTTTCCTTGAGGGAGTTGATCAAACTCGAAGTGGTATCTGAGGAAGCTTCTTCCATGTTGCTAGGTTGGCTGGAATCTGGGGGGAACGTGACGGTCGTCGGTGAGACGGGGACCGGGAAGACGACACTCCTGAATGCACTCGACGAACAGGTCGACCGGAGGTTGAGGCGCCTCTACATCGAGGACGCCGTCGAAACAATGGACATGCTCGGACGAGGCTACCATCAGATGAAGGTGAAAGTGGACCCGTTCGAGCGCGGCGATGACTCCGGAAGAACCAAAGAATCGGAGATTGTGAAAGCGTTGCACAGATCTCCTGATATCGTTATCTTGAGCGAAATTCAGTCAGAGGAACACAGCCGTGCTTTCTTTCAAGCCCTCGCGTCAGGTGCAAGGGGAATTCAGACATTCCATGCTTCGACGATAGAGCAGGCGATCAGACGCTGGACTACCATGCACCATATCGCGGAACAGAACTTGTTGGACCTGGGCATTATGATTCAGATGGCAAGACCTGATAGACTGAAGCAAGCCCGATATGTCCAAAGAATCTGCACAGTGGTTCAGGAGCAAGGAATGCCGAGAGTGAAGGAGTTGTTTCTGCGCGACCGGGAGTTCAAACTCCGTAACGTGGCAGGGCCAGCCTGGCCGCTCCCTCCGGTGGGGGTTGATTCGCTGAAGCTCAAGGGGAAGGTGGAAGCCGCGTCCCGCAGAATGAACCTCGGAGAACAGAGGGCGACTTGAAATTCGCTTCGTTCGAGCACCTGGGCGTCGACCCCGGGAGAGTCGTCCTGGTTGGAGCGGCGACATCTGGGGCGGTGCTGCTAGGGTGCGGCCTCGTCCTCGGGACCGTGTTGGGTCAGGACACTGTGGCAACAGAAATAGTGGTCGCCCTGCTTGTGTTCTACATCGTACTATCGACGCCGAGGAGGCTTGTGGATGCCCAACGCGTTGGCCAGGCCAGAGAATCTGTGTTACTTTCCGTGGCATCCAATGCGTGTATGATTGCCACCGGGTCTAGGCCCCGGACGCTGATGCTACTCCGCGCAGGTGAACCGGGGCTGAAAAAGGCCCTTGCAGAATTGGGAAGGTCCATCCTTCTCGGAGCAAGAGTTGAGGGCGCGGTTGAAATCGTTTCGAGAAAGCTTGCTTCATATTCAGCAACAGCGGTTCTCCGGGGGACCGCCACGCTCCACCCCCGCATCGTCGACGTGAGTGACCAGGAGGTTCGTGGATTGATGAATTCATCGGAGCTCAGCAAGGAGACGAGGCTTCCGATGTTCATGACCGTTTGTTTCTTCACACCGATCATGCTGTTGTTGTATGCGGTCTTCAACCATATCTACAGCACTGAAGGACTTGCAGAGCTCGCGGCTTTCGGGTTCCTCGTGATCGACCTGGGATTCTATTTGGCGGCGTCGGACAGAGGGCCGAGATGAACCCTGAACTTTCAATGATCCTTGCGCTCAGGAGGGTCATGGAGTCTGTGGAGGAGGGCAGAGGGATGTCCCAGGCCCTGGTCAGGGAACTCGGAGGGGTCGGACCCGTCGCGCTCGAGACAGTCAGGAAGATACTCCTCGGGTTCCCATTCTCGGTTTCGCTTCGTCCGCTCAGCGAGAGCAAATCCGACGAGGTGGCGATGCTTGCTTCTCTCCTTGTCAGCGCCTCGAAGAGCAACACATCCCTCGTGGGCAGAAACGGCGAGGCCGTGTCTCACACGCTCGAAGGTTGGTTAAAGCTCAAGGAGAACGACAAGTTGGAGCACAGGATAATCAGATTCAGGAGCATGTTGACGTCCGGAGTCCTTGGGGCGGTCTGCGCCACGGTTGCGACCCTGGGCCCGCTTCTCGGGAACCTAGATTTCACGACGGCGGCCCGGCCCGACCCGGGTGCACTACTCTTCTTCGCGGCTGGAATGACGACTATCAGCTCGGGCATGTTGGGGTTCTTCATGTCTGGGAGCAAGTTCTTCGCCAATGTCGCGCTTTCTCTGAGCGTCTTTGTGTTTGTCTGGTCCCTTGCTTCTCCGATTGCAAGCATTCCTATGGTTCCTTTGTTGGGCGTTAAATAGCGGAATCCGCTTAAAGGTCAATGAAACTAGCACACAGGTTAAGGGTATCTCGGCGCGGGGCGCAACTGATAGAAGAAGCTCTCCTACTCTCAGTGGCACTCGTAGCTCTGTCACTACTCGTAGGTGGGATAGAATCGATACTCAAACAGAGCACCAACTACACTGCTAGCGTATGGAATTCGATCGCCAACTCGCTCGGGAGCATCTTCGGATCCATCTTCCATTGGTGAAGGCGCTGCGACCGGCACGCGAAATCTTCTCTGAGGCATCGTGGCGGCTTAGGCCCCAGACTGGAATCGGGCTCGAGGACCTTTCGATAGCGAGTGGAAAGTATGTTGTGGCGTCGAATGGCGCCAAGATCAGAAGCACCGCCCTCTTCAGGGTAGGGATACCCGACGCCCGCGAAGATGGTCGGACGGACTATTCGTACAACTTGAAGACGACACTCCATCAACAGAGGATGAGCGGCCTGTTTGAAGGACTCCGCAGGGCTGCGGTCCCCTTCGTCTATGTTATGCTGATGAACCAAGAGCAGAATCAAGAAAAGTCGCCGCCCGTTTTTGAGTTTGACCTAGTCATCGGAACGTGGATGGACGGCAAGTACAAAGACGAGGAAGTCTACACCACTCTCGAACAAAGGGCAAGCATACTCTCCGCGACTCTGAGCGTGGCGCTTCCCAGCGCCAGCGTTGTGAGGCTTGTAAGGGGCGAGTTGGTCAAGTTCATGAAGTCAGCTCTTCTCCCGTGTGGCACGAGCTTGCCCCAGACCGGTACACCAGGGCTTGTGGGCGGGCTTCTGACCTTTCACGAAATGTCTCCCCACGCCGCGACCCTGGAGCAGGCCCCCGACTTCTATGTCCCAAACACCACTGAGTCGAGCCTAGGGAGAATCATGTTAGGCGGGGTGAGGTCTGCTGGAAGAGAATTCCACGATTTTAGACTACAAATGGATGACCTGAAACGTCATGTGAGCATATTAGGGATGACCGGTTCGGGAAAGTCTACTACCGCCGTTTCGATAGTAAGGCAGGTCGCCGAAGAAGGTCTTCCGACTTTGGTTCTGGACTGGCACAACGAGTACAGAGCAGCAATACTTGACATTGGAGGCAAGGTCGTCGCCCCCGGGACAGACGACTTCGCCATTAACCCATTGGAAATGAGGCCTGGAGCCGACCCGGCAGAGCACATTGCAATGGTCTCCGACATTTTCTCCGACATTTACCATTTCACCCATCCTCAGGCGTATATGTTTAGGAATGCTCTTCAAAAGAGAATGAGCGAAACCACAGCCGAAGAGGTCCCAACCATCTCGTCCTTGGTAAGGACCATCGAAGCTTATCCCTTGAGGTCAGCCTACGACAATGAAACGAAGGTGGCTCTACTTCGTAGGCTCGTTCCCTTGACACAGGGACAACCGGGCAAGGCCCTTGGGGGGTCGGGCCCGATGAAGTTAGAAGAGCTCCTTGGCGCAACTGTTTGTTTTGAGCTCGGCCAGATTCGCGATATCCAATCGAGGGCAGTCTTCTCAGACGTCGTGCTCAAAATGATCTACGAGGAGAAAGTCGGGCGCAAGGCCGGCCTTGACCACATGACAGTAATCGAAGAGGCCAGGAACATAGCACCATCAAGGCGACCCGAAGACCCTCCGACCATCGGCGAGCGGATGGTTTCTGAATTGAGGAAGTTCGGGGAGGCCATGATGTTCGTAGCTCAGTTCCCCAGCCATGTGGCATCCGAGGTAATCAAGAACTCGGGAACAAAGATAGTCCATAGGCTTGCCTGGCCAGACGACATTGTCCTGGTCGGAGATTCTCTTGGGCTAACCCAAAAGCAACGAGAACACCTAACGAGGCTCAAGGTGGGGGAGGCCGTCGTCGGTTTGACCAGGATTCAGAGGCCGATCTTGGTTCAGGTGAAGCCAGACTATTCGGTCCCGATGGAAAGCAAGGACCTGAGCTTGGGAGCCGAACCATAACTCAACGTCCAGTCGATCCTTTTCTCTTGGCTTGACCCCTCCCTAATTGCGGTTGCCACCAATCGCGCGGCTTCGCCGGGAGATGTTTTTGACGTGTCAACTTCCAGGGTCCGCATGTCGCCAAAAACGGCAAACGCTTCCGAGGAAACCAAACCAATGAGTTCCGCCTCGACATTCGCAATGACTTTGTTGCGTCCATAGCCTCTCGCCTCGAGTCGTTTCTTCAGTATAGTGGGTTCACATCGAAGGACAACCACCTTGGTCATCGAATCGGGTCTGAAGGCCTGGGGGAGAAGGTGCCCGTACACCAGGGCGGGTCCATTGAGGCCCACCTCGAGCTTCCTCTTGAGTTTGTGAACATCCACTTCGTCGTCGCCATGAGAGCCATCGAGGAGACCATGGTCGCGGGCCAGTTCGTCTATGCTGACTAATCGGAGACCGAGTGCCTTGGCGGTCATAGGTGCAATAGTCTTCTTACCTGTCCCAGGCGTCCCAGTGATTCCGACCAGGCCGCCGGATCTCGATCTTGGCGTCTGGTGCTCAGGCCTTCTGTGTGGGCGCCGCGGCCTTCAGCTTGGATTTCCAGTGGGACCTGAACTTCGAGAGTTTCGGCGCGATGACCGCGCGGCAGTATGGCTGAGAAGAGTTCCTCTTGTAGTAGTCCCGATGATAGTCTTCTGCTGGATAGAAAACTTCCAGAGGGACGACTTCCGTTACGATTGGGTCGCGGAAGACCTTATCGTCGGTCAGCTCCTTGATAATGGCAAGGGCTTCCTTTTTCTGCTGGTCGTTGTGGCAGAATATGACCGACCTGTACTGAGTCCCCTGGTCAGCGCCCTGCCTGTTCATGGTCGTGGGGTCATGGATGGAAAACAGGACCTCGAGCAGTTCTCTGTATGTTATGACGGTGGGGTCGAAGGTCACCTGGGCGACTTCGGCGTGGCCGGTGGCGTCGGTGCAGACGTCTTCATACGTGGGGTCCGCGACCGTTCCGCCCGAGTACCCGGGCTCGACCTTTCTTACCCCCTCGAGTTCGGTAAAGACGGCTTCCGAGCACCAGAAACAACCGCTCCCGAACGTAGCCAGTTCTGAGTTTGACATTGTGTTGCGGGAATCTTGCTTCAATTAAAACTTGCAGGTCGCGCCGCCGGCAATCCTCAGGTTCCCGCCATTCAGGTCTATGACCGTCGCCTTCATCCCTTCCCAGATTGGAACCTCCCACGGAAGCCGGGCTTTCATCTTCCCATTTCCATTTGCGGACAAGCTTGCGGGCACCATCTCTCCTGGCAGCTGCAAATGAAGGTCGCGCGAATCCACTTCCTGCTTGTAGAACGGCGACTTGGTGACCTCGAAAGAGAGAGCGTCCGTCAGCGGGAAAGAACAATCGTCGAGCCAATGGCTCCGCTCCAGGTCCTTGGGCTCCACGCCGCGAAGCGAAAGCCCGACTCTTATGCCCCTGCCTGCAGAGTCGACGTCGACGTCATTCACTTGTATTCCCTTCACGTCCACCCTCAGTCCTTCAGTACCGGGAACAGGCCGGAGCTGGTCGTGAATGGACAAACTTCCCGAAAGTACGAAACCTAGGGCAACTGTTCCGACTCCCTTGACTGTGAACACCCTGTCCACGTAGACAAGGGGTCCCCGTTGGGAAGTCTACTCTAGGCAAGGCATGAGACAGGTCGACGGCAGCGGACTGCGCTTGACGTTCATCTACCGTGTAGTCCGCCACCGTTGTTCCCCTGAGCGAAGATTTCGCCTGGTCCGGTGCCGTTGTGTTGTTGAGTAACTCTAGCGTCCCCGGAATGCCAAGCGAACTAAGGAGTACGGCCAGCTCTCCGTCCCGAGGAGAAAGTTTGCCCGACGTTGGGAAGAAGTAAAGGGCGTGGTCTACAATGGATGCTATGCGGGCGTACCCTTGAATCCTGTCGGGATAGTCGGAGGTGTCAAGCAGCGAGTATCTCCGTCCTGCGTCGGTCCGGGCATAGACTGTTATCCCTTCGGCCTCGCTTTTCTTGGCAACGGATGATTCGAAAACGGCCTTCGCCTCCTGGTCTGTGCCGAAGACGCCTACCGTGATGCCGTCCAAAGCCAGCGACCTATTTCCTGCGTTTGAGGTGCTTGTCGAACCAGCGAATGTAATGATTGAGCCTTGACGCCCTGTGCTTCGGCTTCCCCACCCTAGAAAGGTCGTGGTTCTCCCCCGGAAAGAGAACCAGCTCCGCCTCCTTCCCGAGGATCTTCAGGGCCGTGAAGAACTCCAGCCCTTCGACCATCCAGCACCGGTAATCTTCCATCGAGTGGACGAGCATTAGTGGAGTCTCGACATTGGGAACATACCTGAGAGGGGAGTCGTTGAGGAGCTTTTCTTCGGCATTCCAGGGGTCCCCCCCGATTTGGTCGTGGGTGAAGTAAGGCCCTATATCCGACGTTCCCCAGAAGCTGATCCAGTTGGCGATGCTCCTGTCCGCGACGGCCGCCTTGAATCTGTTGGTGTGGCCGATGGCCCAGTTGGTCATGAAGCCTCCATAGGAGCCACCTGCAATCGCCAACCTATCGCCGTCGATTTGTGGGAATTTCTTCAGTACGATGTCGAGCCCCTCCATGAGGTCGTCGAAGTCCCGGGTCCCATATCGCCCTCTGATGTCGGCGAACTTCTCCGAGTATCCATCGCTCCCTCGGGGGTTGAAGTATATCACAGCGTAGCCTGCACCGCTGAACGCCTGGAATTCGTGCATGTATGCGTGACCGAAGGCGGTCTTGGGTCCCCCATGGACGTACAGGACCCCAGGGACCTTTGGCCTTCCCTCCGGGAGCAATACCCACCCCTCGATCGTCTCGCCGTCGCTCGCTTTGAAACTCAGATGGCGAGGTTCCAGGACCTTGAGCTCGTCGTAGACATGTGAGTTAAGGGACGAGAGAGCCCTCTCTTTGCTCGCGGAGACATAAAGTTCCTCAAGGTGTGAATCGTCCATGGCGACGAATGCTACGCTCCCCTCGTGGACATCGTAGCCCTCGACGCTTCTGTCTCCTCCTAGAATGAGTTCTGGCGCACTTCCCGGTTTTGCCCTGTAGAGTCGGACCGAGCCCCCGTCTGCCTGCAGGTAGTAGATGCCCTCCTTGGTCCAGATCAGGTTGCCAGGGCCGTGCGCCTTGGCCCGGACGTCGGAGTTCAAGGCGTTAGCTTTGTTCTTGTCGACACGCTCGACTCTCTCAACCCTCCGAGAGCGGGGATTGACGGTCCATACGCGGGTGTGTGACGCGAATCCCGAAGGCAGGTCATCACCGGCCACAGCAAGAAGGTTATCGTCGGGGCTCCAGACCAGCGTGCCAAGCACCATATTCGATTTCGTCAGTTTCTTCCTCTTCTTGCCCGATGTGCCTGTAACGAAAACGTCAGAGATGTATGGCCTCAAGTCGTCGATGGAGGCGAGGTAGGCTATCCTCTTGCCGTCGTGCGAAAGGGCGAAGTCTGACAGGTCGATAGCGCCTTTGGTGAGTTGGCGGACCTTGCCCCCGTCGAGCTCAGCTCTGAACAGGTGCTTTCGTCTATTGTAGATGAAACCCAGCCCGTTGAACCAGAAGGTGGGCCTATTGATCACCTTGACGTCTTCCTTGGACTTCTTCGAGACGAAGGAAAGGAAGTAGACAGACTTCGAGTCAGGGGACCACTGAGGGTTATCGATGCCGTCCTCAGACCTCCGTAGGAGCCTCGCCTCGCCTCCGTCGGCTGCTATTACATACAGTGCGTTGCCCTTCTCGTCCTTCTTCATGTTCCGCTTGGAGAGGAAGAGGATCGAGCGGCCGTCGGGGGACCACTTCGGGTCGGAGTCCTTCTTCCCGGTTGTGAAAAGAGAGGACTTCCCAGTTTTGAGGTCCGCAATGTAGACGTCTGAGTCGTAAGCGTCTTCTTCGAGGTTGGCCCGCTTGGCCGAGAAGGCAACCTTCTTGCCGTCTGATGAGAAGCTTGGCTCAGAGAGCATCGAATAGAACTTGAAATCGGGGACGCCGACCGACCTGGACACTGGCTCGGGGTCGAAGGTGGCAATCTTATGCATTGTCCCGCGGGCAACGGATAAATCGCATACCCCGGGCGGCAAATAGGAATTTGGCCGACCAGGTCGTCATCATCGCGTCCTTCCTTCTCGCCTTCAAGGCCGTGCTGCTGGAAGGGAGCGAAGTGGCCATACTTTCCGTGGCTACGGTCAAACAGCTTGGGCGAAACAATGTTCTGTTCGGCGTTCTGGCTGGGGGAGCCGTTTCGGTTTTCATCTTCCTCGGAGTGAGGCAGGTTCTCCTTCTCTTGCCGGAGGTCCTCATAGACATCGGGACTGGCCTGGTGATTCTGTACTTCTCGTACAGGTTCCTCCGCGGGTTCAGGAGATACTATTTCGGAAAGAAGTCGTTCAGGGCGAAGATGGAGAAGATGGAATCGGAGGTCGTCGAGAAGGACCTGGAGAAGTATGGCGCGGAACGTCCCCAGGTAGCTCCTTTCTCATTGGTGAATTCTCTTCCCGTCTTCAGCATAACTCTGACCGAGGGCTTCGAGGCCAGCCTTGTTCTCGCGGCAGCAGGTACATTCAATTTCGAATGGACCCTCGTGGGAGCTCTGGTCAGTCTGATGCTGATAATCGTGATATCGGCGCTTTCGTATGAATATCTCCTAAAATTCCCGAGGTGGGGCCTCGATCTAATCGCCGGGAGCGTGCTATTGACCTTCGGAAGCTACTTCCTGATATCCGGTCTGATCCTTGTGTTCTTCGGCGGTCCCTGAACTCTCTCGGGATTAGCTGTATTCTCTGATTGCCGATCGGAGTTCGCCGGCAAGTCGGCCAAGGGCAGCTGGTCCCAAGTCCCACTTGAGCCCTGCCGCATTGAACAGCTCAGGGAGCGACCTTGAGGCGCCGAGAGAGAGGGCGCCTTTGTATGCCTCAATCGCCTTCTTCCTGTCTCTTCGATACTTTGCCCAGATTCCAAGTGCTCCTGTGGATGCAATCCCGTACTCGATGTAATAGAACGGGACCTCGAAGAGGTGCAGCTGTCTCTGCCATCGGTAAGCCAAACTTGTTTCGAGCCCGTCGTAGCTCTCGAGGCCTGAGAACCGCTTGAACGTCCTAACCCATGCCTTTGCCCGCTCCTCTTGGGTGTGGTCGGGGTGTGTGTAGACCCAATGCTGGAAAGCGTCGATGGTCGCGACCCAAGGGAAGAGCTTGACGATTTCTACTGCCTCCTCCTTGTTTGAACGGCGAGCATCCTGGCGATTGTAAAATGCGCCTTCGTAATGTTCCCCAGAAATGAGTTCCATAGAAGTGGAGGCCACTTCCGCGAACTCAGTCTGGATGTTCTGCCCTGAGTTGAAGTAGGGCAATCCCTTCTCGCGCATAAGAAAGGTATGGAAACTATGCCCGCACTCGTGAAGAAAGGTCCTGACATCGTCGTCTCTCCTGGCAGCGTTCATGAAGATGAACGGGAGCTTGACCTCTGAAAGGTCTTCCTGATAGCCTCCGGGCGCCTTCCCCTTCCGACTCTCAAGGTCGAGGAGCCCCAAGCTCGTCATACGGGCAAAGTAGGCGGAGAAATCGGGGTCGATGCCGTCAACGACTTTGGCCGCACCACGGACCAGGCCTGCAGCGTCTTCGAATGGTGAGAGCGGGGGACGGCCCTCCGGGTCGACCCTGAGGTCCCACGGCATCAGGACATCCAACCCCAGCTTCTCCGTTCTCTCCTTGTCGATTTCTCTGCTGAGGGGGACGAAACTCTCCTCGACTGCCTGATGGAACCTCAAGCAGTCGGAGGGAGTGTAATCGAACCGGTCCTTCTTGACGAACACGTAGTCGCGGAAGTTGTCGAACCCGGCGTTCCGGGCGATGCGGTGGCGGAGACGGACCATCTCGCCGTAGATGTCGTCCAGCGGGCCGCTGTCCTTCAAGGCGCGCGCATCTGCCAGACGCCATGCTTCTTCCCTCACCGACCTGTCGGTCTCTTCGTAGAACTTTGCCATCTGCTGGAGGGTCCTCTCCTGGCCGTGGAAGTTGACCGTCATCGCCCCGATTGTTCTTTCATATTTCTGGGCGAGAGTGGAATCCGTCTTCTCGAGGTCAACGTTCTCCGGTCTGAAGATAGATACTGCGTTCTGCCTCCGTTTGTTTTCCAGACCATAGACGTCCTTGGGAAGCTGGTTTCGGAACGGGGAAGCGACGTATTTCTTCAGCAGCTCGAAATTCGCTAACTTAATCTTGGGCTCGAGCTTCTCCACATACTCCTCATAGGGCCGCGTGTACAGAGGATCGTCCGTTTGCCGGGTGCTGTTGATGTACCTAAGCGTCCTTTGTTCGTAGATGTAAGCGTCTAGTTCCGCCTCGTCGAGAAGCCATTTCGTCAGGTCCGCGGGTGACTTCAGTTCCCTCCCTGCAAGCTCGTCAAAGACCTTGGAAAGATCCTCCCACTCGAACCTGAGTTGAGAATAGAGATACTGCCGCGGGAACTCACGTGGGAGGGAGGAGTATTCAAAGACCACAGGAAATGCCCCTTAAGTCGGGTTGCCTTGGACCTTTACTTATGTCTCGCTGAAAGGATTCATTGAGTCAAAGACGAATAGCTTGGCGAGTTTTGGAATTTGGACTCTTACGTTCCGAATTAGCCCAGGGGTAGCCCCAATTCAGCTTCTTAAATCAAACAGGGCTTGATTCAAGTTATTCCGAAGATAGAAACAGCTAGGATCTCTTGCTTGCGATGTGGCGAAAAGAAGGGTTCGGGGCTGTCCTACTTCGCTACCAGATAGTTGGTTGCCCCTCAATCCAGGAGGTGATTTCGTCGAGGCTGCTCGCCATGAAGAATTCGAAGTCGTTAAACCGCTCAAGGCCACTTTGGTAGATGAAATCCCTTACTGCTTCGGAGGTCGGGGCTTCCAGGACCCAGAGCACCCTGTGCCCGGGGTCGAGGTGGAGAAGGACTTCTGGCTTGATCTTGTGCTTCTGCATCATTGGTTGGAGATCTGCTTGGAGAGTTTTGTTTAGCTCCCTGAGTGTCTTGTTCGATGACGGGCAACTATTCGGTGGATGGCTCGATATGACAACGTATTTTGGCATGTTCGCACCACGCTGTCGATCGACTGTACAAGAACATTCCGACTCCCAAAAAATGGGCACTTATTCTGTTGTAAACATCCCCCGGGCGAGACTTGAGGATAGGAAGAGAGAGGTCCAAGTCACAGACAGACTGGTCAAATACCAGCTGCGTTTGTAATTCTATTTATCCTAGGCACCCTCTTGATGGCCGCACCGGCCAGACTCAATCTCAATGGGTTCGGAGTATCTAGTTCGCTCAAGAGATGTTGGTCGACCCGTAAACTTCGACTCGATGGGACAACCAGTTTCACCGGTGACTCCTTTGAACCCAATAAAGGGGGGTGCCTAATTGGTATGACTTACGATCTCTGGCTTTCCCGTCTCAATGGACTTCTTCGCCGCCTCGAGGACTTCGATCGACCTAAGCCCTTCTTCAGGCGGGACCGGCGGGGTTGACTCCTGATTGATTATCGACGTCAGATACTTCCGGATGAGTACATAGAAAGTCTTCTTGTACGGTGAGACCACTCCATAGCCTGATATTCTCGTGTTCCTCCGAATGTAACTCCTCCATCGCAGGATTGGCACCGCAAGGTCGTCCAAGATCTTCTGGGTGGTTCTTGGCATGGAGTGAATCTGACGTCGGGGCCATCTCAGAGTGAAGTCTCCGACTAGGTCGCCATCAAAACGAACTCCTTCCTCGGTGAAGATCTGGAACGTAAGCAAGGGCGCCCTCGAATCCCACTCGAACTCGGCCATCCCCACCGGGCCGTCGCTGTTGACGAGGAAAGTCAAGGAGTCGGAAATGGGACTTCGGATTCTCCTGGCCACCGCATGCACCCGCTCAATCCTCCCCAAGAAGTGCTCCAAGATGTATGCGTGATGAACCATGCTTTCGAAGAGGAGTCCGCCTTCTTGGTCAGTCAGGGTCCATTCCGGGCGCATGTCGCTGTAGATGAAGAAGTCAGTGAGGTGTGCGCGTGAGACTCTCAGCCTCTCCTGGACAATAGAACGCTTGGCCTCCATGACGCTAGCGTAGAACCGCTTGTTGTGGTTGACGCAGAGCAGGCGCCCGCTCCTTCTTGACGCGGAGATCATTTCTTGACAGTCCTTCGAACTCAGAGACATCGGCTTCTCCACTAGGACATTGTGGCCCGACTCCAGAGCCTGAATGGCCAGTGTTGGATGTGAGTGCGCCTCGGTGACGATGTCGACCAGGTCCAGGTCAAGCTTCAACAGAGCGTCGGCGCTGACATGAACTTCCTCGGCTCCGAACCTCCTCGCCATCAGCTTAGCCCTCCCCTCCACCTTGTCGCAGAGCGCCACAAGCTTCACGCCCGGTGTTTGTGCGTAGACCCTGAGGTGATTCTCGGAGTTTCTTCCGCAGCCCACGACGCCGACCTTGATTTCGCTCAACAGAGCCTCCCATTGGTCACCGATTAAAAGGTGAAGTGAAGACCGCCTTAGGGCTTCGCGGGAATCGGTGCAATCCGGCAGCGCCCGGATACTAATTGAATCGAGACGGGGTTCTCTTGTATTTGAAGCCTGGTTCTAGTGCCCCGGGCGGGCTTAACGCCAACTAGTTGAATGCCCTGCCAACGGTTAGGCTTTTGTTAACCACGCATTCACTAGGCATTGCCCTAGGTTTTGACTGAAGCAGCCTTATCACACGCAAAAATTCCGACTAGTACTCCCTTCGACCACCATCTCGTTCACGAACTCGGAGTACGTCTTCCAGTCAATCGTGGGGGTCTGTCCAGGTCGATGGGGACTCTCGT
>JAPCJK010000149.1 GCA_027886975.1 Nitrososphaerota archaeon | reverse complement strand
GATGAAGACGATGGACGCGCTTGAGCTGATGGACCAGTCGCTGGAACACGCACCTCACCCTCCGGACGAAGGGACGTTCTTCGGTAAAGTGCAGACGCTTTTGGAAACATCGTTTGCAGCAGGGGACTTCTCGTCGTCCGACGTGGCCAGGGAATTCGAGGACAAGTACAGCCAGCCCGTCAAGCTCAGCACGATCTCCACCTACCTCGCCCGCCTGGCCGACAAGCAATTCATCAAGCGCGAGAGGTTCGGGAACTCCTGGGTATACCGAAGAGTGTACCTGAAACCGACTCAGGTAGCTGAAAGATAAGCAGACAAACCCCGCCTTTTTCCTGTTCGGCCCAATTTTCTGTCCGCTGATAAGACGTATAATTGGCTAGACGCAATTTCGGGGGGGAGTAAAGGCTTGGACTCGAGTCCAATTGGGAAACTCTTCGAGAGGCCGTAAAGGAGTTTCTACACGAGGTCTTTGTTGCGCTTCTCTCCTTTTGGCGATAGTTCATTTCCCGATGTTTGACAAAGATGAAAAGTCCCTGATTGGGCAGAAACCTTCCAGTAGGCGAGAACACTAGCTCGCGAGCAGAATGTAGAGGCCAACGAGGGCGATTACAAAACCCACCAAGGAATCATTGTACTTGGGCGGGATTTTCTCGAAGGCCTTGGCCAACCCAGCCGACCCTAGGAGCAAGAATACAAGCAGAGCCAGGACAGAAGCGATGGCGAACACGATGGCGGTGTCAAAAGCGAAGGCCAGACCGATGGGTGCCGCCAGCAGGAAGATCGGCAGAATGCTCAGGTCGGGCGAAAGTGCGGCCCCTAAGACAGCAAAATAGCGGAAACGCTTTCCGAGGTTCCCTTCCCTCCTCGAGACTCCCTCAAGGACCTCCCGTTCGTAGTCTTCACTTTTGTTGGACAGCAGCTCTTTGATTCCGTAAATCAATCCGCCTACGACCATTATCACCCCGGTTCCCTCTGTGATGTAGAAAGAGGCCTGCTGTGAGATAACAATCCCCACTTCAAGGATGGCGAATCCGAGCAAAACTGAAAGGGCCACATGCCCCACTGCGGTCATAACGCCCACCCCCATCAGCCGAGTCCGATTCCATTTTGAGACGCGCGCCAGTATGATCAGGGTCGCCCAATGGTCTGGGGCTGACATATGGAGAATCCCGACCGAAGCCGCGGCAAGCAGAAGCGGCAACGGAGAAAACACAGGGTTCTACCTGTTAGAGTAAGGCACTGTTAAGTAGGACTGATACTCGCTAGGACAAGATACCAGAGATGGACCCGTCGGGCATGGATTTGGTTCAGGAATGACTGGGACAAAAAGGACGAAGACGACCACACCGACGACGAAAGCCGCTATTAGGACCTGAGCTATGCGTCTCATGACGTCAAGTTCACCGACGGAGGGCATAGCTCTACTGTTGAGAACAAAACCGCTGGTAGATACCTTAGAATAACCGGACAAAAACCGCGATGACAGGTGTGAGCCTTAGCCTTGGCAACCACAGCCACCAAATCCCGGGCCGTCTTAGGATTGGTGCTGGTGGCGGTCCTGGCAGTCGGAGGGATCGCGTACTACACCTACGCCGTAAGCAGTCAACTCCAGCAGGAAAACGCCAGGCTGAACTCCCAGCTCTTACGACTCCAAACAAACATTAGCTCGCTTCAAGGCGAATTGGACACCGTCGGCGCACTCCGACAGGGTTATCCCTCGATTCTGTTGCGAACTTGGGGAACTGCGCTCGCTTCTTATGGAGAGAGAGCAGACGGATTAACTTACCTTCGCCTGACCGAAACAGACGCAAATAGCGGCGTCGAGGCCGCGCTTGCCTCCACATCGTTCAATGCCACCATTCCAGGCAATTCAGTTTCATGGAGCGCGGTGGCCAACGGCATCGCGATTGACAAGTACCACACGAATTGGCCAATGGTGCTCGAGAACTCTCCAGGAGGGACAAACGCCATAGAATTCGAGATGAAAGGAGGCGTTCAGGAAGTAGCAGTGTTAACGAACGGCGTCAAGAGTTTCGCCTTGGTGAGCTGGAATCCAACCGCCCCTCACATGTTCAAGATAGTAATCGTGGTCCCCGGACAACAGGTCGACTTTTACATTGACGGAAAACTGGTCAAAACAATGACTACGAACATCCCCAAGGTAGACTTCCTTCTTAGCGCGGCCGAGGTCAAGGCTGATTCGCCGTTGGCATCAGGCGTCGCCACACTCGATGTTTACGGAGGCCTGCTAAGCAACCTATGAAAGGCCCCAGACGTAACACCTAGTTCGATACGGGCAGCCTGCGAGAGAAACCCTAGTAGCCGCGGAAGAGTTCGACTCTGATATCTTCTTCGGGAATGGCAACCTCTGACAACAATCTCATCATCGCCACGACCATGCCTGGTTTCCCGCAGATGTAGTAGACTGATCGGTCGAGCCCCTTCATCGCCTCATTCAGATGCCTTTTGCCGATCCGGCCCACGAGGCCTTCCCATCCTTTCGGGACGTCGTTGCCTGTGAGGGTGTGAATGACGCGAAAGCGTGGATTTTGTCTTTCCAGTCCCTTCAGCTCGCTCCGGTATGCGATGTCTTCTTCGCTCGAGTTGCTGTAAAGGAGCCTGACAGGGATGGGCAGGGCCTTGTCCGACGCATATTCGGCCATCCCCTTCAGAGGGGTGATCCCTATCCCTCCAGCGAGCAGT
>JAPCJK010000148.1 GCA_027886975.1 Nitrososphaerota archaeon | reverse complement strand
GTTAAGGTCCATCCCCGCTTCGTAGTACTTCAGCTTGGGACGTCCCTCGAGGATTCTATCCATCGCCACCGCCGGTGGGACTTGGAAGTAGAACGTGACGTCTGGGACAACCGCGAACGAGTACACCTTCCTGACCCATGCCGGAGTGCAACCCCTGACCACGTCCCGGGCAAAGGCAGTGTACACGTACCTGTCAGCAAGGACGAAGTAGCCTGCTTCAAGTAGGGGAGAGATGTTTCTCTCGTACCTGTCGGCGAAATCTGTTGCGTGGAGGAGACTGAACGTAGTCGGAGTCAGCAAGGCCTTTCTCTTCCCTTTGGAAGTAATCTCCTTGACGACATCCGAAGAATTCCATTCGGTAAAGAAGACGTAGAGGCCGAGGCTGCGCAGCCATTTGTCGAGAAGATGGAGCTGCGTCGTTTTGCCCGAGCCGTCTATCCCCTCGACGACGATGAGCTTCCCCGGATAGCCCGTGCGACCTAATGCCGGACGCAGACTGCTCTTCGCCAACTCAGCTTCCTACCTTCACCAGGCCGACGTGTCGCTCCCTTTCCTTGACGCTCACGAATATCGTGACAGGCCTCTTGATTGCGGAGGCGAAAGCCAGCGCGGCCATCCTCGCGAGTTCGAGTGGGAAGGGGCCCTTGCTTGCGATGACGCTGATCCTAAGCCCTCCCGAGTACGCCACCCTGTACTGCGCCCTCGAGCGGTCGAGGATCTCCATCAACTTCAGGCAGGCGCCCAGCCTCTTTACCAGCTTGGCATCGTGCGAAAGCACGACGCCATACCTTCTGATGAGCCAGTTGGCCGTCCCAGGCCGCCTCGCCTTTACCACGGAAAGTGCCATCAGAAGCTGGTCCCTATGGCTCATCGGGAGATCTTCACTCATTAATATTCCGAACACCGCGTCTGCGTCGGATTCAACACAGTCCGGAGCCCGCGCCCTCCAGACACCGGTCTGAACAACCCTCTTCTCACGTTCATCGAAGAGGCCGTTCCTGACAAGGCACTCTAACAACGCAGCGCAATCTGCGAGTCTGGCCGGTTGGTCGGGACGCGAGAGCAAGCGATCGATGCCCTCCTTCTGGGAGGCCCCGTTCTTCGAGCGGACCCCTCCCTCAAGAAACTCCACTAGTATGCCATCTCTGAGGCCGTGGGTGCTCACCATCAGTCGTTTGAAACCCAACCGTTTCATCAAGGCCCGTACCACAAGCGCCCCTGCTGCGATGGTCTCCGACCTCCCCTCTCCGATCGCGTCGACCCTGTCCAATTCCCCCACCTTCAGTTTGAGGAACTCCCGGCCCATCTTCTGCACCGAATCGAACTCAATGGAATAGTTGTGAACCTTGTCGAAGGGGTAATCAGTCACATCTTGGTCGTACCTTGCCATCGCCCTGACAGTCCCGCCCGTCCCCACCAGAACCGTGTCCTTGTCGAGCCCGAGCTCGCGCCTCGACGGCAGCAGCTGATCAACATACTTCCCCATCTTCGCCCTGTCCTTCCGCGAGAACATCCCGTCCTTCCCGGCGTACATCGACGTCAGCTTCAGGGCCCCAAGTGGAAGAGACAGAATCCTGCGGACCTTCGACTTCTCAGCATAAGCCAGCTCCAGGCTCCCACCTCCAAGGTCGAAGAAAAGCGCGTTGAAGGCCTCGATCGACCTTGCGGCCCCGACCAGCCCGTACAGAGCTTCCTCGTTCCCTGAAAGCACTCTCAACTTCAGCCCGGTTTCCTCCTGCGCCCTCTTCAGAAACTCCTCCCTATTCGTTGCCTCACGGACTGGACTGGTGCCTATCGATAACACATGCTCAATCGACTCCAGGGAGGCGGTCTCACGGCAGAGCCTCAGGGCGTCGATTGTCCTAGAGATGGGTTCGTTTCCGAGGTATCCCGTTCGCTCAAGGCCTTCGCCCAGTTTCGCTATGACCCCGAGCTGACCGTACGACTTCGCCGACCCGTCCGGCTCCACCTTGTACTTGACCATCTTCAGGGAGTTGAACCCGACGTCAATCACAGCCACCTTCATTTTCGGCCAGGACTTCTCCTTCGATTCCTTAAGACTTTCAATCAAAAGTGCTAGTCAGGCCATCTTCCTTAGCTGCTTCGGCGTCAGGAGCCAGCGGAGTTCCCCGCTGATTCTTGGGCTGAACCCGGCTACCGATAACCGCGCGAGGCCACCCTTCTTCAGCACAATCCTGAACCCGGACGACCCATCGCTCCCCTTCCTCGTGATTTCGCCGATTGCAGTGGTCAGATACGGCTCATGGCCCACGCACATCACAACGGAGCCCGGTTTGATCTTGGCAAGCCTCTTGTAGAGAGTCTCCCTGTTTCCTTCAGGAGAAAGCTCAGGCCACTCTTCGACGCCGGACTTCCTCTCTAGGGCCTTGTTCACTATGGACGCGGTGTCCTTTGCTCGTTTCAGGGGGCTGGTTGCGACTATGTCGAACTCGTACCCCATTTCTACCATCACCTCGCCGACTTCCTCTATCTCCTTCTTCCCGGCCGCTGTCAGCGCCCGTTGCATATCCCTCGCAGCAACTGGCACTCTTTGACCCGCTTCACCGTGCCTCAGGAGGTAGATTTCCATCGACTCACCGCCTTCCGACGAGCCATGAGAGCCCACACATGAACGTTCCTCTTCGAGCGTCAGTATTTCACAGGGGCCCGCGAATCATATTGTGGTCTCATGATTCTATAGAGACATCCCTCGGCTAGCGGCAGGT
>JAPCJK010000147.1 GCA_027886975.1 Nitrososphaerota archaeon | reverse complement strand
GGCTTCTCCAGCCCGATTGGTCGATCGGGTGCCTGCTTAGCATGTAATCCTGCCTGAATTCTCGTACCAAGTACGCGAATAGTGGCTCGGCCCCCGGAGCTTCGAACTCGAGCTTCTGTGGCGGCGACACAAGTATTCGCAAAGACTGCATAGAGTAAGAGGACTCCCCCTCGGAGCCGCCGTACCGATACCCAAGCTCCGGGCTAAGAACGCCTTCCCCAGGTTCACCAGCCCTCAGCGAGAAGACGATCGACTCAGTCTGGAGCGGTTCAAGCCTCTTACCACGTAGCAGCAAAGATGTTTCTCTGAACTGACAATACCTTGGCGCGGCGACGGGAGTAAACCCGTCCGGGACGATCCCCTTCACCTCCTCGACAATCGCGGGTCCCATTCCCACGTTAAAGATGTCCAACTGGAATTCGCCGGTCTCTCCCGCCTCCATAGCTTGCGGCCCTTTCAACCGGGCTTGGACGAGGGAGGCTTCGAGGTGCATCTCCAGGGGAGCGGGGGCTCCTACGTCCTTGCCTTCGATTGGCGAGGAGATGAGGAGCACGCCCCTCTTCGCCGAGTTGGTCTTGCTGATCTTGTCTATCATGGCCATCGTGGGCCTGAAACCGTTAGAAGACACAAGATAGTCAATGCCGTCTATCAGGACCACCGGCCTCTCTGCCTTCTGGATGAACTTCACGATGCTGGAGAAGACGCCGGCCAGGTCTCCGGGATCGATGACTTCGCTCTTCTCTGACTGTGCCAGCCACCTTATTGGAGTGTTCCCGAAGCGGTATGTGAGCCGGACCTCGTCGGGAGGGGTCGTGGTTATGCACAGTCCATTCCGTCCACCCCTGACCAAGTCAGACAAGAGCATGAACGACGTCTTCTGACCCAAGCCGAGGTAGGCGTGCCCGTCTTCCACAGGATACTTGATCGGCTCGCCTGCCGTCGTCTCCACCACAGGAGTGGCCGAAAAGAATCCCTTCTTCCTCAGGCCCAGCAGGAGGACAAGGGACTCCGCCGATCCGAAGAGTTGCGCGAAGCTGGGCCCGCCTGTCACGTCTACTTGTATGAAGTGCGCGTAGTCACTCATGAGACCAAATAGCAAACCTACGATGAGGTATCTTGTCTGGCCCCTTACGAGAGGCGATTTATCGGAGCGGTAATGCCGGAACAGCATGTAGAAGGTAAGAATTGTCATCCCCGTGTCGTAGAGGTCTATGCCGGACGGCATCAGGTAGACTGCGCCCGTCCCTGAACCTAGTGTCCATCCAAAGATAGTGAGGTGAGGCGGTGAGCTGATGAAGCTCGGGTCGATGAAGGCCGGAATCCATCTAGTCGCCGCTACGAACGTGTACCCTCCCACCAGGACAAGCTTTTGCCATGGACTTGCCCTGCGGCTGACGAAATAGACTACAAATTGAAAAACCAGGGTAGTACCAAAAGTGGTGCCTGCAAAGAAACCTGCTAACTTATTAAATTCCCAGGCGGTCGCGACGTCAGTGGACAGTTGAGCAAGGGAAAGAAAGGCTGTGAGCCAGAGGGTGCATATGGTCCAGATCAGGAACATCCAGTGGTAGTTCCTCTTGAACGGAATCCGGAGGGTGAAAAAAATAATCACTGGCGTGACCACAAGCCTTGCCAGGGAGAAAATTGCAGAGACGCTCAGGCCGAATATGCGGTACACAACCACCGCGTCCGGCAATATCACGTCATCCCACACTCTTTGCTACCAGGCCACTCGACCCCTCCAATCACGGTTTCTGCTGGCTGTCATCCCTCGATTCTGTATTTAAGAGGTAGGCACATCTTCAGAAAGCCACGTGGTTTCCCATAAGCGTCAATGACCCGAACTCCGGTGGACCTACAAGACTGTCTCTATTGGGTAGACGATACGTCTGAACGGCTGAGGCTTCTGGAACAATCGTGACACATTCACTAAAAGCCGCATATCGACCCCTCGTTATTCATTCTTCTACCGGGCGTTTCGGAATCGTTTCACCAAGGTAGTTGACCGTATCGGGATTGTATCAGGCAAGTGATTTACCCTCTTCCCACGCATACACATGCAGTGGAACTGAAATGATGCAAAACAAATCTGAATACCCGGGTACTGCCTCGACCCTCGCAATCGTTGGCGGAGCGCTGATGATGTTGAGCGGTCTGCTCATCCTCGCCTTCTCCTTCTTCTCGCCGTTCATCAGCTCTTACTTCCAGAACGCCCACTTTGTCACGTCGGGCAACATCACCAGGATGATCGTCAACAACAGCACCACCTACACATTCACGGGGAACAACCATGCCTTCAACGGGACATTTCCTTTCCAGACCGCGATTCCCGCCTTCGTTGGGGGGATTACGGCCTTTGTGGGTGGAGTCGGCCTGGTCTCAGGGTTCGTGGTCATAATCTCGGGGGCGATGCTTCGCGGTGGTAACCCAGCTCAGCGGACCCTCTGGGGGGTGCTGATAGTAATCTTCTCCTGCCTGAGCTTTTTCGGATTCGGCGGCTTCGTCGTGGGGGCGATCCTGGGCATAGTCGGAGGGATCATGGCCTTGACATGGAAGCCACACACAACCGTGACCTAGGTTAGGGAGCCGTCATCGAGTCGAGAAAGGCCATAGCTAATGCCAACGAGGGATGAGCGAGAAGGCGGCTTGGACAAGCTCAAAGTCCTGCTCATACTCCTGGTGGCAGCCGTTTTCGGGCTAGCCCTCTCGCTCTATCTCGTCGCTCTGACCTTCGCGCCGACCTC
>JAPCJK010000146.1 GCA_027886975.1 Nitrososphaerota archaeon | reverse complement strand
CCCAACTACCGCATGTCGGGTCAGAGTTCTATTCGATGTTCAAGGAGACAGTTTCCCTCGCCAGGTACGTTTTCAAAAATGAAAAGGGGGTCCAATTCGTGTTTACAGGCTCCGGGACCATCGGGATGGAGTCTTCCGTGGTTAGCCTTGTATCCCATGGAGACCCTACCTTGACACTGACCAACGGCTACTTCGGCCGCCGGATGCTGATGCTAAACCAAGTTCACGGGGCCAAGGCTGACAGCCTCCAGTACGCCGAAGGAAACGCCGCAGACCCAGATGACCTGAGAAAGAAGCTGCGCAAGTCGAAGTACAAGGCGGTCTTCGTCACCCACGTCGACACTTCAAGCTCCGTCGTGAACCCAATCCCTGAGCTCGTCGAAGAGTGCTCCAAGGAAGGGGTGCTATCTGTGGTCGACGCCGTCTGCGCCATCGGGGGAATCCCGCTTGACTTCGACAGGCTTGGGGCCGACATCGTGTTCACAGCATCCCAGAAGGCCCTGGCGGGGCCCCCAGGAGCCGTCCTGTTGGCCGCTTCAGGGAGGGCGATTGAACAAATGGAAAATCGCAAGACTCCCATCGAATCCTATTACATGAACTTGCTACGGTGGAAGCCTGTCATGGACGACCCGAAAATGTACTTGGCAACACCGGCCACTCAGGTCCTACTTGCGCTGAGGGAGGCAATGAAGGAGGCCAAGGAGGAGGGCCTCGAGAACCGGTGGACCCGCCACAGGAAACTCGGTGAGCTCACGCGGAGCCGAGTGGAGGGATGGGGGCAAAAATTCGTCGCGGAGGAAGGACACAGGGCCGACACCGTCACGTCGTTCTGGGTCCATCCTGGAAAGGCGGGAGACATTCAACGCAATCTGGAGAATGAGCACGGGATAGTCGTCGCACGAGGCATCTACGAGGACAGTGACAAGATGATTAGGATCGGGCACTTCGGAATTCTTCAGGTGAGCGAACTCAGAGCCGCCCTTGACTCCTTGGGAAGCGTCATGGAAGAGGCAGGCGCTATCATGAAGCCCGTCAAGGTTGCGAAACGCGTGCCTGCGAGATAGAACCCTTTTATCGCCACGGAGTCAGAACTCAAAAACTCGCAGCCCGGTCGTCTAGTGGTCAAGGATGGGGGCCTCTGGAGCCTTCGACCTAGGTTCGAATCCTAGCCGGGCTATTTCTCTAATTGCTCAGAATAACTCTGTTTGTCTAAAATAGCTAGGTCCTTGCTGTTTCTCAATCTAGAGTGCGAACAGGGTTCGCCCGAAAGGAACGGAGCGACCAATCACATAGTCTTATCTCGCAAAGAAAAACTACCAGCGCCCTCCCAGTTGGTTTCCACCGGAGTCCCTTCTCTCGACAATCTCCTCGGTAGCGACGGATATCCTGACAGGTCCGCCATACTGGTCGTCGGCCCACCTGGAATTGGTAAGGAAGCACTCGGATACTGGTTCGTCCGATCTGGCTTGATTCAAGGAGACTACTGTCTCTACATCACCCACCGCCCCGTCGCTGACGTCCTGAGGGACATGAAAGGGAGCGGCATCAGCACCGAGCGCGTACCTGAATGGATAGCGAGCTTTGGGTCGCCCGTCAAATGCGACTTGAGGGACGCCACATCCATCTCGTTCAACGCCAAGGAGGCTGTGAAGAGGAATATTGGAAGGCGGGTCAGGGTTGCGACCGATGTGCTTTCTCCTCTGTTGGTACTCAATCCTTTGGAGTCGATGTACAACTACTGGTCTCAGCTCGTCTCTGAGCTGGAGCAACAGGGCTCTGTCCTTTTTGCCCTTGCCGAGGACGGTATGCATCCCCCCAACGTCTTGACCACTATGGAGCAACTCTTCGACGGGGTTATCGAGAGGAGATTGTACGAGGAAGGACTCGCCATCACCCCGCTCTTCCGCGTGAAGAAGATGCTAGGACTGCCGCCTCTTCACGGTTACTTCCGGTTCTCCGTGACAAACACTGGTATGGAGGTCGTGCCACATGTCCATTGATCTGCCGACAGCGATAAACATCGGGAGCACGGTCCTCATCGTCGGGATTCTGGTGCTGGGAATCTACAGGGCCCTGGAAATGCGAAGGGCGTTCGTTGGGGGTATCTATCGGAGCAGGGCCACCTGGTCCATCTTTCTAATGCTGGTGATTATCGTAAATGCGCTGAACAACTTCGTTGGTAATACTACTTCCTTCCCCAGCTCCGGAGTCCTGTACCTGATCGGGGTCGTGTACGCCAACATCGTCTTCTTCGGCCTCTATATCATAATCTTCGCCTACGCCGACAGGAGTGTACTCGTCGCGATCGAGACCGACTTCTTCCATCGTCAAACTCTCAGCTGGCCACGGGTGCGCTGGCCGGTAGCCATGGCCATCGTAGCACTTGCAGTCATACTCGGCATAGGAGGGGCCGTCTTAACCCCCGCTGAGCAGTCGTCGTTCTTGGGGACCCTCATCAACGGTCTTTTCTTTCCGGTGTTCGCAGGAGCTCTGGCCTACTTGACTGCGGCTCTTATTGTCGGGGCCAGGAGAAGCGCTGACAGGACCCTCAGAAGGAGCATACTTCTCCTCGGGCTCGCCCTCTCGACCTTGGTATTATCGATAGTGGTCACCTCTTTCCTCGACTCGGGCACTCTCCCATATGTGATCGTGAACCAGGGAACTGGCATAGTAGGCATCTACCTGCTCTATCGGTCGGTGATGGCGCTCTCTCCGTTGGGCCGCGTCCAGAAGGAAGTCAGCACGTCTTTCACCCAAGTTCCCCTTGTTGGGGCGCCTACCTAGACTGACAAGACCAGTCCAAGGAGACACCTGGAGTCGGTTCGTTAAAGCCCCTATCTAGGCGTAGCCCCT
>JAPCJK010000145.1 GCA_027886975.1 Nitrososphaerota archaeon | reverse complement strand
TGTGGAGGGGTATCAGCTCTGAAGTCCCGGATAGGGTGTCAAGTACCTTCATGGTCTCGTTTTGCTGCGAAGAACCCACAAAGGTCCTGATGTATCCTTCATCGAGGAACGGGCAGGCTGTCGATGCTCCAATGCACCCGGGAGCAAATCCGGGTACGTTCTCGGCGGTTGGGACAGAGCCCAAGAGGGAGGCGTAGCCGGCGTTGGTGGTTCCGTTGGAGAATGTCGACCAGGCCGCCAGCGCCCCAAGTGACGGTACCTGCAAGGTGTTGTATCCTAGCAGGAATCTGCTGTCGGGGAGGAGAGTGCTGGCACTCGTGCCGTTCGTGAGCTTGATCAGTTGAGGCGGGTCTGTCTTGGCTGCCGCCGTAACGATACCGAAGCTGGTGAATGCGGACAGCAATAGGAGCAGAAGGATTATCGAGAGGGAGGATAGAGTTCTAGTCGTATCGTTCAAAAGTTGTGCGAACCTAGACTAAATCTCAAATTCCGCGTACTGGAGACCCACGTTACGTCTGATGGTTATAAGGATGCGATGCTTGTGAGAGTGTCCCTTGAGTCTTGTTACTTGCTGTAATTTTTTTAAGAATTTTTTGCAGCAGTTAATCCTACCTCCCAAAGAAGAGAGAGAGGGAAAGGTATGCGGTTGCCGGGATTTGAACCCAAGTTCGGGTCCATTTTCAGCACGGTACACCTAACGGCCACGACCGTCGCCGCCTTTTCTTCACTCCCAGAATGGACCCAATTAGCCTAGAAACGCCTGAGAGTCCTTCTTAGGGAGAAGCCTCAGTATTGCTAGTGTGGTCAGGGCCTCCCCCAACATCCCGATGGACACTGGCACGTAGTAGCCATACGACGCATACAACAGACCCCCGATGAAAGGTGCGGGGGCCGCAATGAGGCCCCTGAAAGCCGCGAGTTTGCCGCTGATACCGCCCCTCTCTTCCACGGGCGCGGCCCTCATGAACAGGGCCGAGATGGCAGGGACCCAGAGGGCTACCGAAATCCCGAAAACGACCGAGAGCAGAATGAAGACAGGAAGTGAGTCGGTCACGAGCCAGCCGAACATGATGACCACGGTCAGGGCTTCCGAAAGAGCGAGTGTCCTCCTGGTCCCGACCCTCAGGAGGAGTTTGGTGGCCGGATATTGGCTCAGTACTGTTGAAACGGACAGGGCTCCGAAGATCAGCCCGATGTCCCCGGCGGTGAAACCGAACTGCTTCACCCAGATCCCGTAGAGGATCGCGCCTCCGACTCCATAGAAGAAGGCGTCCATGGCAAAAGGAACGAAAAGTCTGACTAGGCCGCGCGGAGGAAGTATGGCCCGGCTGAAAGAGAATCTCCTTCTTGAGGTCTGGTTCCCTCCCGAGGCGAGGTCAGTCCGCGTCTCTCTGAGTTGGGGTATCATCACAAGGAGGTTCATGGCCTCTAGGAAAGCGGCGGCGGCGAAGAGCAGGACGAAGCCGAATGTCTGGACGAGATACCCCGCGGCGAAGGGAATTACAGCGCCCGGCAGTGCCGTGAAGAAGAATACCAAGCTGAAGGCGACGTTGAGCCTGCCTGGGTCCATCTCCACTGTCTCGGCGATCATCGCTTGAGTGGCAGGATTTCCGAGTATGGAAAGGCCGAGAAACACGTATCCGATTGAAAGCGAAAACAGGCTGTGGGTCATCGTTGCGACGAGGAATGAGGCCATTGAGCAGATTCCCACAGCGCTTCCGATTCCAATCAGGAGCTTCCTTCCCAGAGTGTCTGACAGGTACCCCGTGAACGGCTGGACGATGGAGCTTGCCAAGCCGAGGGGCCTGCTACCGATTGCGACCAGTACGCCAAGGATTGTCACGCTGAATCCGAGATTGCTGACCACGAATGGTTGCAGGATCGTCCCGAGGAGGCTCAGGTAGACCCCCGTCGTCATGCTGGTCAGGGCAAGGGTCCTGATGTTGCCTAGACGGAGGAGTCCTTTGCTTACGGTAATGATGCTCGCTCTGGTCTCAGTCATATGCGGCCCGCCAAGTCGGCGAAGTCCGAGTTGCCGCCATTCACTTGAGGGCCCGACGCCTCATGAAGGCGGGGCCATACTTCTCCGCAAGGACCCCGAGCAGCTCGGCCGTGTGCTTCTGGGCGACGTGATTCAGGAACTCTACGGCAATCTCTCCTCTCCGAAACGGCTCTGATTCAAGAGCCCTGTCGGCTAGCTCCGCGCAGGTTTCGCACTCAGAAATCGTCTTGATCATTGCTACTTCCCTGAGGTCGGCGAGCTGCCTCTCGAAATGTTTACTGATTTTCCGGAGCCTTTCCTCCGCTCCCAAAGTCTTCAACAGGTCTAGCCTCTCTACCGAAGAGAAGCTAGGGGAGTAAGCGCACAAGTCGGCTAGCTTTCCTGGCGTCTCGGCTCCCCTCAATGCTTCGATAATCTCGGGGGGAATGCCAGGAATCAATTTGGTAAATTCGTCGATCTGGTTGTGGACGGCATTCATGGCTTCGGATCTGGTTGCGGGAGCGACGTCGATTTCCTCTGCTTTCGTGAAGGTGACCCTCGAATATTCCGTTCCGTCGAGGACCCTCTCGGTGCGGACTCTCCAGAGCCCCCTTACTATCGCGTTCACCCTTCCGTTATTGGTGGCCGTCTTTCGAACATGGACCAGGGTGCCTATCGCGCCGGGTACATCTTTCGGATTGGACGTCGGGACGAGTACGATGAGCTGGCGCTCCATTGCTGCTTGCAGAAGTGCGGCCGTGTTCCTCTGGTCCCGGGCGGTAATGGTAGCCTCCGAGTGTGGAAAGATGACCTCGTCTTCTGCCAACAAGGCAGGGGCTTCGTATTCGTTCGAAGAGGTATCGTCCATCATAGGTCGCTTCCCAACCTTCGCATCGAGCCCATCGCGTTATGCTGCCATTTGAACATTCAACGCCCACCTACACGAGTCTTAAATCGCGGCCCCAAAGCGGAC
>JAPCJK010000144.1 GCA_027886975.1 Nitrososphaerota archaeon | reverse complement strand
GGCACCTGAACTTCGACGACCTGCAAATGGAGAAAGGTTACGGGGTGATGCGCGCTTATTCCCAGTCGAAGCTGGCTCTTGTCCTCTTCACCCAGGAACTAGCGAGAAGACTGAAGGGGACTGGTGTGACGGCGAATTGTTTGCACCCTGGAGCCGTGGCAACGAACATCTGGGGAGACTGGCTTGGGCCCGCTGCGTTTCTTGGGAAGGTCACCAGGCTCTTCATGCTGAGCCCGGAGAAAGGGGCCAAGACACAGGTCTACCTTGCCTCTTCCCCCGAAGTTGAGGGGGTGAGCGGAGAGTATTTTGAATTCCATGGAAAGAAGCAGTCATCAGCTGAATCCTATGATCAGGTGCTGGCCGAGAAGTTGTGGGATGCCAGCGCGAAGATTGTTGGACTCCACTGAAATAACGCTTGTCCGGTTCCCGGAGACCGCGATGATAGTGAATTGCCGCATCTCGGGCGATTGGAATGCGTCGATTCTCTAATGATTTTGGAATGATTCCGGAAATCTACTAAATAGAACCGGGGCAAAGCGCCTCTCGTGCAGACGGAACCGAAGAAAGGCTCCAGAGGGACTTACGTGGCCCTAGTCGTTCTCATACTTCTCGCAACAGCCGCCGTCGCCTTCTACGACAGCACCCTGACGCATGGTAATGGAGGTGCTTCTGCGGAGATTAGCAGCCTCCAGCTTCAAGTAAGCAACCTGCAGCAGGTGAACTCTGCTCTCCAGTCGCAGTTAGCATCGAAGGCTTCGAACACGACTCTTCTGGGAATAGGCCCCGAGAGCCTATACGTCAATGCGAGCAGGAGCGTAGTGACTGTACAAGGCGACGAGGTGACGACTCGGAACACGTTCTTCGGCCCAGTGAAGTCCATCGTCGTTGTGCAGGGCTCGGGATTCGTCGCCAACTTCCAGAATTCCTACTACATCGTTACCAATAACCATGTTGTGAACGGAGCGTCGAACATTACGGTTACTTTCTCAGATGGAAATGCCTACACGGCGTCGGTCAAGGGCTCAGACCAGCACAGCGACCTGGCAGTTCTAAGCGTGAACGCTCCAACTTCAGAATACATTCCTTTGCCGATAGTGGCCTCCACCCAGGCGGTGCACGTCGGGGAGTCGGTCTATGCCATCGGAAGCCCGTTCGGACTCTCTGGGTCCATGACCTTCGGGATAGTGAGCCAGGTTGGACGGACAATTACGGAGTCGACCAATGCCACCCTTTCCATTGCCAACGTGATTCAGTTTAGCGCTCCAATCAACCCAGGGAACTCTGGAGGCCCTCTACTGGACTCTGCGGGGGAAGTGATAGGCATCACAACGGCGGCGGTGAGTAACTCAGCGGGACTCGGCTTCGCGATTCCTTCGAGCACCATTTCTCGTGAGCTGTCATCCCTGGTTACGACGGGGAAGTACTCCCTACATCCGAGCTTCGGCATCGAGGGGGTTGACATGACGTACCAATTGGCCAAGGCGACCGGTTCAAACGTCACGTACGGAGTTCTTGTGGAAACGGTGACGAGTGGAGGTGCGGCTGACAAAGCAGGCATCCGAGGAGGGACCAGTACAGCCACGATAGAAGGTTCGAGCTACATGATAGGAGGGGACATCATAGTCTCCGTCAATGGTGCCAAGGTGGTCGACATCGACTCGCTTGCGAGCTTTCTGGAGGGGAACACAATCGCAGGACAGACCATCCAAGTTGG
This sequence comes from Nitrososphaerota archaeon, assembly GCA_027886975.1. Lineage (GTDB taxonomy): Archaea > Thermoproteota > Nitrososphaeria > Nitrososphaerales > Gagatemarchaeaceae > UBA183. The sequence continues at coordinate 1,301 of JAPCJK010000144.1, read as the reverse complement.
AATCATCCGATCTGGGTCGATGATGACAGTGAGCGTCACTCTGGGGTCATTGCCGGCGCCGTAGCAGAGCGTGCCCACTGGTTGAAAGCCTATGCTGGCAACACCAATCCAAGTTCCCTGACGAGGACTGCGACGATAGCGTTATTGCGACCGCAAATGGCAACCGCCAATGTCTTGGATGCTTTCGAGCGATTGCTCTGGTGGCTCTTCGCCGGGAGTGCGGGGGCCAAGACGAGGGCCGAAGTCATAAGGGCCATCAAGGAAGAACCGAAGAATGCACAGCAGCTGTCACAAGCGCTAAGCCTTGATTACACAACGGTCAGGCATCATCTAAAGGTACTCGAACAGAACAGGATAGTGGTCACGGAGGGAGACCCCTACGGCAAGTTGTACTTTCTGTCGGATGCAATGGAGGCTCACTGGGGGCAACTCGAGGCGATACTTGAGAGGGTAGGTAGGAGGGGAAGGCGATGAGCCTGGGAGGAACGGCCCAGGAGGCCAGGAAGGGCCCGACGAAGTTGTGGCTCCCCGTCGTGATCGTCGTTGGTATCGTCGTGGGCCTCGCCCTGTCCTATGTGGTGCCGGAGCCATTTGGCTATAGGATGTTCGGGTACGATTTTGTGGACCGGTTCAGGGAGTCTCTCATCCTGCACATGATCCTGTCGACGGTGAGCATTGCTCTCCTCTTTTCGCTGATTGTCATCTATCTGAGGGTCTACGCCGATACTGGAGCCAGATTTGCCCTTGGGATTCTGGTGGTGATGTTTGCGCTCTTGATCCAGTCGCTCTTCCAGTATCCGCTTCTGCTCAGCCTGTTTGGGAACTATCCGCTTGAGTTCGGGCCGTTTCTTTCGTCCGCAGACCTGTTCACCATCGCAGCGTATTCGGTGTTCCTCTATCTGAGTCTCGAATAGGCGTACCGGGAAAAGCTAACGGATGTACAGAGCTGCGAACTTCGAGTAAGCTTCGTCGAAGTGCATCGGCTTAGGCGGGGACTTGAACCCATAGGCACAGATCTCGCCGACTGTCCCGAGCTTGCCGATTTTCATGCATCGATAGGTGGCTCTGACAACGTCAAGGAGAATGTTTCCGGCGTTGGCGCCGTCCGAGGAGCGGAGATACACATCAACCGACGTCCCAACATTCAGGAAGCTGCTCCCTTCGAACCAGAAATAGCTCGTCCTGTCGTTGCCCATGTAGTCCACGAAGTCGGTCGTCCCGGCCACCGTTTCGAACTTGTATGGGACCTCCAAAGCTACAGAAGCCGTCTTCGACTCCCGCTTGGCCATCTTGATCACCTC
>JAPCJK010000143.1 GCA_027886975.1 Nitrososphaerota archaeon | reverse complement strand
GCGTCCTCACCTTTGGCGGCGGCACGGTCGCGAGCGGTGACGTGATAGTTGTGACCGTCGGTGTCTTCAATGGAGCATCAAGCACCTGCGACCCCGTTTTCAGCATCGGTGATACGCTGGCCGGAAGCTGGTCGGGCGCTCCAGGAACCGTAAGCTCAGCGAACGCGGCCGCATCATCACCACAATGCTCGTACAACTACATCAACTACAAGACGGCCGGTGCCGGTGGCGGTGACACCATCACGATTACTCTGACATCAACTACTTTCTCGTCAGCAGTCGTGGTCGCCTACGATCTTACCGGCTTCACGACTCCGCCATCGGGCGGTTTTGTCGTCGGTTCCTCTACGATCGCAGGCTGCAACAACGCGGGTGGATGCGGAAATCCAGTCGCAATGACAACAGGTTCGCTGACCTATGTCGCCAGCAGCTTCTTGATCGCGAGTGGCGACACATGTCAAAGCACTTCCGGCGGAGGCCGTGCAATAACCGCGGGAGTCGCGGGTTTCGCCAACACTTACGGGCCTGGTAATCAGCAATACGTGGGGTACAACATTCCTGCCTCCGGAGGGTCCACTACCTTTGGTATGACTGCAGACACCGGCGCCAATCCGATCGCGTGCTGGACGGAAATCGGGGCACAGTTCCTCGACCCACCGTCTCCAACACCTTCTGTTTCCATGCAAGCCTCGAGTCCATACTCGTCAGTTTTGACAGCCCAGTTTACCTTGGCTTGGCCAGTCGGCCTTTGGGCAGATTTGGCGATTCTGTCGATTGGTCTGCTTTGGATGGAAGTCTCTATGATTGCTTTGTCGACCAGATTGAACAAGAATGGTCCGGGAATTGAGAAGATTTGAAGTCGCCCATCAATCGCAAGTGGCTCAATGGCGCCGTGGGCCGAAGTGAAAAGCCCAAGGAAGTTCTGACTCCCAAGAAGAAGGCAAGCGAATTCCCCATTGAGCTCAAGCATCCCCCGACCGGCAAACGGATCCCTCCCGACTTCAAGGTCCTGGAGAGATACCCGCTGGAGATGCCGTTTTCCTACGCGACGATAGTCGAGTCCCCAGAATCAACAACGAAACTCTACTATGTCGATGAGATCGGGCTTTCCGAACCAGAAATCGCCGCCTACAACTACTTGCAGGACGCCATGGAGAACGAGCTGATAATATCCAGAAAGAAGGTAGACCCGAAAGCCTACTTCCAGCTGGAAGCTCGCAAGATCTCAAGAAAATACTCAATAGCGCTCCCTAGGGTTTCTTGGTCGAAGATACTTTACTACGCCGAGAGGGACATCGCAGGGTTCGGGGTCCTCGACGGTTTCATGCACGACGGAAACATCGAGGACATCTCAGTGGACGGGGTTCTCAACCCGGTACTTGTGTATCACCGAAAGTACGAAAGGATGCCGACCAATATCATCTTCGAGGATGAGTCTGTCCTAAACGACCTGATTGCCAAGTTTGCCCACGTGGCCGGCAAGCACATCTCGGTGGCCTTCCCAATAATGCATGGCATCCTCCCAGGAGGACACAGAGTGATGGCGACGTACCGCAAGGAGGTCTCACCCCACGGGGGAACGATGAGCATCAGGAAGTTCAGGGAAGACCCCATAACCGTGATTGACATGCTCGACCTAGGAGTCCTCGACCCATATGCTGCGGCCTACATCTGGCTGTTGATGGAGAACAGGTCGACTGCCATTATCGTTGGGGCAACAGGCGCCGGGAAGACGACGACGCTTAACGCGTTTTTGACGCTCACGCCAGTGAACAACAAGATAGTCACCATTGAAGAAGTTCAGGAGATCAACTTAGCCCACAAGGGATGGACCGCCCTTGTTTCGAGGGAGGCCTACGGCGTTACTGACGAGGGCCCGAAGGGGGTCAGCCTCTTCGACCTTGTCAAGGCGGCCATGAGGATGAGGCCTGACATCCTGGTCGTCGGAGAAGTCAGGGGAGAGGAGGCCTATGTCCTGTTTCAAGCGATAAGCACCGGACACGGCGGACTCTGCACCCTTCACGCCGACGATTCAGCGTCCGCCATCCAACGATTGATTTCCAAGCCCATGGACGTCCCCGAGGCTTTCATCCCATTCCTGGACGTTGCGATTACCGTTCGAAGGCTCACACTTCCGGTTGAGGGAGGAGGCACCCGCGTAGTCAGGAGGTTGATCTCCATCGACGAAGTGTACGGGGCAGCCGATTATTACACGATGTTCGCCTATGACCCTACCACGGACAGGCTGGTCCCCAGTCCAATCGAGAACAGCAAGCGGCTTGAGAAGGTTGCAAGGGACCTAGGAATCTCGATGCCTGAGATCAAGGAAGAAATTCGGAGAAGGAGCGTTGTCCTGCAGTGGATGCAGCAGGTGGGCTATCGCAATTTCAAGGAGATAACTCCGCTGTTACAGTCCTACATTGAGAAGCCTTCCGAGATTTACGAACGAGCGAAGGAAGAGCTTGGACGGGGCACTAAGGTCGTCGCCAACCCAGGGGGAGCCGAACGGTGAGCCAGCACGTCTTCGAGAAATTCTACCCTTCATCGGCGCCCCTGAGTTTGTTCGACAGGCTGTCTTTGGTTTCCTACAGACTGTTTAGGGCCCCCGCAGAACAGTTGTCGAAGTGGATTCCCCAGATGAGGGATGACCTTCTGAAGTCAGACATGCGGATTACGCCCGTAGGCTTGGCCGCCGTCGCTCTCTTTTCTGCGACTCTGACTGGAATCGTCGCACTTGGAATCGTAGCATGGGCCGCGTTCTCGCACCATTCCATCTTCTACCTTGTCGCCATCTCCCCCTTCGTCGTCTTAGTCCTGGTTACGAACGCCCCCAAAGTCAGCAAGTCGAACAGAGGTTCGTCTCTCGACAATGAAATGCCCTTTCTTGTAGGATACATGGCAATACTCGCTGGAGGAGGTTTGTCCCTGATAGACACTCTCCGCCAAATTTCGGAGATAGATGTGTTTCGCGCAGCAGCTAAGGAGGCGAAGAGAATGCTGATTGACATCGACGTCTTCGGGC
>JAPCJK010000142.1 GCA_027886975.1 Nitrososphaerota archaeon | reverse complement strand
ATCACCAGGAACGAAATTGGATACCGCAATCTTGACGGTGGAACCTTGGTCGACCGTCGGAATATAGTACCCACTTACGGTCGTATTGCCGCCGAAATATGGCACGGCTGGGCCCAAATATCTGACCTCCTGGGGTGACTTCACGAGTGGCAGTGTCAACGTAGCCGCCAAGAATATCAGGCTGATGAAGAGGAAGACCGTGGCCAAGTACTTCCATCGTACGGGGTTCATGCGAGGCCCACATCCTCATCGGTTGACCCAATGTAAATAACTGTCATGACGAAGGGATTTTCCCCCGTGGTAACAACTTATATTTATCACAAAGCCGGCAACGGTACCGATTGGCTAGCCTTCTGAGCTATATCGTTAGAAGGATTCTGTTCGCCATCCCAGTCTTCCTTACGGTTTCGGTCATTACTTTCCTTATTACGAATGCGGCGGGAAACCCGATAGACATCGTCAAGTTAGGAATCAAGAACATGCAACCGAGTCAGCTATTGTATCTTCAGCAATACTTTCACACCGACCAACCCGTTTACATCCGGTACTTCTTCTGGCTCTCTGACCTCCTTCGCGGAGATTGGGGCAACTCTTTGTATTCAGGGACGGTTACTTCCCTGGTCGCTCCATGGATATGGACCACTTTGGAACTTCAAATCCCAGCCTTGCTTCTGTCCTTGGCCGTAGGCATCCCAATCGGAATCTACTCGGCCAAGCATCAGTACTCAAAAGCGGATGCCACGGTGACAACTACGGCAATCTTTGGTGTGTCAATGCCGACCTTCTGGCTTGGGGTAATGCTCATCATCCTGTTTTCTCTAAACCTCCATTGGCTACCCTCTTACGGCGCTCTTTCGATTGAGGGCTACTACATAGGAGGCAACATAGTGATCGACGCCCTTGCACACCTTGCTCTCCCTCTCTTCGTGTTAACCTTCGTTTCTCTGGCTGCCATCGTTAGACTCACTAGGGCGAACATGCTGGAGACTCTTCGACAGGACTTCGTGCTGGCCGCGAGGGCGAGCGGCGTTTCAGAGTCCCGGGTCACCTACAGGCACGCTCTGAAGAATGCAATCACGCCCGTGGTCACGGTAGTAGGCCTCAGTTTCGGGGTCGCACTGGGCGGGGCGCCGGGGCTCGAGACCACATTCAGCTGGCCGGGGTTGGGCTACGCATTTGTCCTTGCGGCAGGGAAACTAGACCTCCCCGTAATTCAAGCTATTACCATGATAATCACGATTATGGTTCTCGCGGCTAACATTGTCACAGACCTCGCCTACGCCTATTTGGACCCGCGAGTAAGACTTTGACTGAAGTCCACGAGGAGAAATACAAACGCCGTTCCGCGGGCCAATGGGCGGTGGCTTGGCGGAGGTTTAAGCGCAACAAATCCGGACTGGCGGGGTCGGCCTTCGTTGGAGCCTTCCTGATTCTGGCCCTTTACGGCATATTTGCAGCCCCCTACCCTGGCAGGAGCTTCGCATGCCTCTACCAGGGATGCGCCAATTTGCCACCGTTTCAGAACTGGGCACACCCTCTGGGAACCGAGACCTCGGGCATCGACGTATGGAGCGAAATAGCCCACGGTGCGGCGGGCGATCTTTACGTCGGAGTCGCAGCAACAGTGATTTCGGTCGTCATCGGACTCGTTGTCGGCGCCCTGGCCGGATATAGAGGGGGCGTCGCAGGCTCCCTCCTCTTGGGGCTCACTCAAGTCTTCTTTGTGCTTCCAATATTGATCATAATCCTCCTGTTCGCGAAAATCCTACTGTTCCTCGTGGCCGCGGGCCTAGGCCTGAACCTGATTGTGCTCGCCCTAGCAATATTCGGATGGCCCGTGATAGCCTTCATAGCAAGAGGGGAAATCCTGAGAATAAGGGAGCTCGAGTTCGTCCAAGCTTCGAGGGCCTTGGGCGCGTCGAACACCAGGATCTTGTTCAGGCACATAGTTCCAAACATGCTCTCGCCGATAATCGTGATTGCATCGTTGTCGGTAGCCGGCAACATACTTACTGAGGTCATCATCAGCTTCCTCGGATTCGGGGACGCCACGGCGTCGACCTGGGGCAACCTCCTGTTCGACGGCTTCCAGTACGTGAGGTCTTCTTGGTGGGTTTCATTCTTTCCAGGGATCGCAGTCGTCCTTTGTGTCCTGGGCTTTAATTTGCTGGGCGATGGGCTTTCTGATGCGCTGAACCCGAGGTTGAGGGAGTAGTCCAGGTGCCGGAGACGCTCCTCCAGGTGGAGGACCTCAAGACATACTTCTTCACTGAAGCGGGAGTTGTGAAGGCGGTAGATGGGACATCGTTCCAGGTTAACAGAGGAGAGCCCCTGGGGCTCGTGGGGGAATCGGGGTCGGGCAAGACAGTTAGCGCGCTTTCCGTCCTCGGAGTAGTCCCGCGGCCGGGGAGGATTGTTTCCGGCAAGATTCTGTTCCATGGTGAGAATCTGGTGGGAAAGTCAGACTCCGAAATGAGAGGAATCCGTGGCAGGAAGATTGGGTATGTGTCCCAGGATCCTAACTCCTCTCTCGACCCACTCTTCACGGTCGAATACCAGCTTGCCGAGGTCATTCAGGCCCACGAGAAGATTTCGAAAGAGGAGGCACGCCAACGTGTCCTCAGCCTCCTGAACCTCGTGAAAATCCCCGAGCCTGAGGCCAGGCTTAGGGCTTACCCCCACGAGTTGAGCGGTGGAATGAGGCAGAGGGTCGCGATAGCCAGGGCCCTGGCTGCAAATCCGGACCTGCTTATCGCCGATGAGCCCACCACCAACCTGGACGTGACGATACAGGCGCAGGTCCTGGAACTCCTGAGGAGCCTTGAACGTGACCTCGGGATGACCCTGATACTGATCACACACGACATGGGCATCGTCGCTGAGATGACGAAAAAGGTGGTCGTCTTATACGCCGGCAGAGTGGCAGAAGTGGCCGACACCAGGAGCATCTACAGTTCGCCGAAGCATCCGTACACGTACGCGCTTCTGGAATCTGTGCCCCGCGTCGACCGCAAGAAAACCCTGATACCAATACCTGGCAATATACCAAACCTGATTAGCCCACCGTCGGGATGCAGGTTCCATCCACGTTGCTCCTATATGGTGGACAAATGCGT
>JAPCJK010000141.1 GCA_027886975.1 Nitrososphaerota archaeon | reverse complement strand
GGTAGCGTCTCTGACGAATTGCTTGGTCTGCTTCGTCTGCAAATCGGCTTCCTTCTGGAGATAATCTAGATTATATGAGGTTAACGTGTCGTTCGGCGCACATGAGACGAGTCGGGGCCCCTATGAGGGCTACCGCACCAAGGCAAAGGCCCTGACCGGGCTCGCTGACCCATCCACCAGCGGAAGGGGCGCACCCACGAATATGAAGTCCTTCCCTCTCACTTTGTCGAGGTTGGTCAAGTTCTCGAAGATAGCGATCCCCTTGGAGAGGAGGACCTTGTGCGAAGGGAGGGGGGCGTAGTCGGGGCTGGGAGAGTCGATGCCCACCGCGTTGACTTTCAGCCCTGCGATTTCTTCACATGCAGGGACGCTCAGCTCTGGGTATTCCAGCCATTGGGGAGTGCCTGCTCTCGCCGACCACCCCATCTGCAGAAGAAGAATCCAGCCTGGGCCTAGCTTCCCCTCAAGCCCTTCCTTCTTCAGCCCGGAGGTCAAGTCGTCCTTCGTGATTGAAGATTTGGGCTGCTTGCTCGTCAAGTCCAGGACGGCTCCCCTGGCGACATAGGTGCTCAGAGGCACCTTGTCAACAAGTGTAGCGCCCGATATGACGTGGCCGGGAGAGTCCACGTGGGTCCCGGAGTGCTCGACGAACGACCATAGGTAGGAGAGCCAACCGGTGTCGCTCAGAGTGGTCATCGTGGACTTCAGGGGCATCGGATAGCCGGGGAAGACGGGGGTTCCCTGACTTTTGATGGGGACCGAGAGGTCGATAATTTCCTTGAAGGGGAGCTCGGGGTCCAACTGGAGTTGAGGGACAGTGCGCGGAGTTTAAGCTTTGCAAGGGCGGTCATTGCACCGTGCGTCTGGTAAAATTCTTAGGAGACAGGAGCGAGGCCTTCACAAGTGAAATCCTGCCCCAATTGCGGTCTGCAGTCCTCTGATGAAGACAGGTACTGCAGGGCCTGCGGGAGGCAATTCTCGGCAGTCGTTGGTGCGATTCCTGGTCCCAGCACATTTGACCAGATGCCGTTGCCATTCGAGGACGCGGATAATGTTGCGATTCGGAAGTTCTGGCTGTTCGGCCTCTTCTACACAGTTGCCTTTGGCGTGGGGTTGACCTCCTTTCTGCCGCTTGGGCTTCACTTCACGGCCACTCAACTGGTTCAACTCATCGTAGTCGCTCTAGAGTTAGCAGGCGCGTATTACCTGCGGTTGGGATTCAGAGCTCTGTCCAAGGCCGACCAACCGAAGTTCGGGGCACAGGTCACGTTCACTACCGTCTTCGCAGTTGGACTCGTTATTCTAATTGGATTCTATGAAGTTTACCTGTTTGCAGTGTTCCCTCTTTTCATCACCCCAACCAGCCCAGGTCTGTTCAGCTCCTCTGGACTCGCTCTCTTCTTAGCTGTGGGCCTGGCGTTGACAATCTCTGCAATTGTGACCCTCGCGGGCTTGATAGGAGGGGTAATACTTGGTCTCTGGCGGGTCGGGTCGAGATACGGCAGAACTTGGCTCAAGGCCGCTTCGATCATGTCTGTAATACCGGTGGTGAATATGGTTGCGGGAATCGCCTTCATCTTGATTTTCCGCAACCTCAAACACGCATCAAGCCGGCCCGCTCCTGCCAGTGTTTACTCTTCCACAGCGAGACCCTCTCACACAGTTAGGAATGTTCTGATAGTCGTTGCCGCGGTGTTGCTTGTGTTTGTGGTACTCGGCGCAGCTTTCTATGTTATTTTTTCGCCATCTAGTCCTGGTCCACATCTCGTAGTCCATTCGGCTCCTGCGCCTACGGGAATAGTGGACTATGGGCTAACAAGCTATTCCGGGAAGTCGTCAGCATACAGTTTAGTTGCGAGCCAAGTTACGGCCCAAGCGACGATAGACTCCATCAACGCCTCCAATCCTTCGGTCGAACCGCCCTCAAACTCGCATATGGTATCTTTGCAATTGAACCTGTGTCTTTTGGTGAATACGACGAAGGGAACGCAGGTGTATTGGGTCCAGAACATCGCCTTCTTGTACACGAAAACAATTCATGGCGTTGCGCCGTATTCTCAGCACCTCAGTTTCAATAACCAGATTGACAATATGTCCACACGATTGAACAATCTCTCAAATTCCACCGTATCGGGAACTACCGGATGGGTCTTCCCAAGACCCTATCCTCACTATGCCTCTGGTTCTCCTAACGGAGACTATACCTCTCTCCCCCTCGACTTCGGATTCTTCACAAGCGAGGCGGTCGGACCTGCCGGAGTTTGGATAGTGATGGGTTATCAAATCTCCAACGGAACCCACGATTCTCCAACGAGCCAGCTAACCTATGACACGATCCACCTGAAGATTGCGAACGTAACCGGAGCCGGTTTCGTAGTGGATGGACGGTCCCTCAACCCGCGCGGGACCTATTACGACGCCGAGCTTGTGTTCGGAGGTCCACCGGGTGGGTATTCCACCTCCTTTACCTCAATGCATTCGACTTTGACGCTGACCTACACATTGACAGATGGTTCGGTTGCTCGGCCGAATTCAGTTTGGGAGTTCGGTTCTGATACCGCCGAAGGGGCCGCCAATCTTAGGACAGATTTGGTGAACGGACAACTGGTCGTAACTGTAGGAAAAGTAGACCTCTATCAAAACTGGAAGCTTGGCTGAGACCCCTAGCTCGTCCGCGGATGCTCAGGGAGGAACCTGACCATCAATGCAATGCTCACAATGGTTCCCACGAAGCTGGCGATGACCGGGGCCTCGTATCCAAGGCCCTGGTAGAGAAACCCTCCGATGATGGGTGCCGGGAAGGCCACCAGCCCCCTGAACGCTGCAACCTTCCCCCCGACGCTTCCCCGTTCCCCGGGAGGCGAGTGAGTCATCATCAGTGACTGAACTCCCGGGACCCAGGTGGTGACAGAGACGCCGAAGACGACTGAGAACACAACGAATTCGGGGAGGGAATTGGAAAGTGCCCACCCGGCCATGAGCAGTGTACCGAGCGCCTCCGAGAAGATTATTGTCTTCTTGGTCCCAAGCCGAATCAGTAGCCTGGTTGCAGGATACTGCGAAACAAGCATCGCAATATACCATGCTGACACCAGTAGGCCGATGTCTGTCTCGGAGAAGTGAAATTGAAACTTCGCCATTGCGTAAATGATAGAGGTGGTGATCCCAAACGCGAAGGCGTCACTGGCCAGGGCTCCGTAGTACCCCGCCGACGCCTTTGGGAGCCTGAACGCCTC
>JAPCJK010000140.1 GCA_027886975.1 Nitrososphaerota archaeon | reverse complement strand
TGGTCGCCGCCGTCGGCGCTGGCATGAGGGGAGAGAAGGGGGTGGCGGCAAAAGTCTTCGGTGCGGTCGCTGCCCGCGGAATCAATGTGAGAATGATAGCTCAGGGCTCTTCCGAGATGAACATATCATTCGTAGTGGAGGAGAAGGACGCTGACGAAGCCGTGCGCGCCCTTCACAGCCAAGCTGTTCGACGTAGATCGAGGAAGGCCAAAGGATAACATGAGGTCGAGGGTAATTGTAGAGGCCCCCGCATCTTCGGCCAACCTAGGGGCCGGGTTCGATGTCTTCGCACTTGCGCTTGGTAGGCCCAAGGACAGACTGAAACTTACGAGAACGAAGAGCGGGATCGAGCTGTCGGTTCTCGGAGCGAAGCTCCCGACAACTCCCCAAAGGAATGTCGTGGGGGCCGTGACCAGAGCCGTCATGACCGGCGAGAAAGTCCGCGGAGGAGTCCTCCTGACGCTCAGAAAGGGAGTCCCGGTTGGCGCGGGACTGGGTAGTAGCGCAGCCTCGTCAGCAGCCGCTGTCGTGGGGATGAATGCGCTATTCGACCTTGAGCTCCCGAACAAGAAGCAGATCGAATACGCAGGAGTCGGTGAAAGAATCGCTTCAGGAGCCGCCCACTACGACAACGTCACTGCTTCGCTCTTCGGCGGCTTCGTTCTCGTCTCAAAAGACAAAAGTTTCACCCGAATCGACACTCCCCATGGTTTGGTGCTGTGTCTGGTGGTTCCGAGACTCAAGCTCCCGTTGCAAAAGACTCGATTTGCTCGGTCGCTCCTCCCAAAGAGACTCTCCGTTGACGAGGCCGTCGCAGCTGTCAATGCAGCAAGCAGAATGGTCTACGGCTTGGCGCAAAACAGCATCGAGGAGTTCGGTGCTGCGATGAATGGAGGATTTGTGGACCACTACAGGTCTGTTATGATCCCAGGCTTTGAGCACGTGAAGGAGGCGGCCATGAAAAGTGGAGCCGCAGGAGTATGTATCAGCGGGGCAGGGCCTGCCATGCTCGCTGCCGCGAAGAGGAGCAAGGCGAAAAATGTCTTCGACTCTATGACCGACGCTTTCGAGAAGGAGGGGGTCAAGAGCGAAGGTTTCATCACTAGAGTTGGAGGAGGCTCGAGGGTCATTGAGCAAGAGTAAAGGCTGGAAAATAGTCTGCATAAACTGCGGGAAGGAGACTGAAACTGAACTTCCCGACTCCAAGTGCAAGCACTGCGGCGACCTGCTTGAAATATCCATTTCCGCTAAAGTTGGACGTAGGGCCCTTTTCGAAGGGCGGGGACCTGGAATCTGGAGGTTCGGTGCGGCTCTCCCTTTCTTTTCGGGGACCATTCCCATCTCCCTTGGCGAGGGGGGGACGCCCCTAGTCCGTTTAGAGCACGTCGGCCTAGGTCTTGACCTTGACAACCTTTACGCCAAGAATGACGGCCAGAACCCGACGGGCTCGTTCAAGGACAGAGGTATTGCGGTCGCTGTAACTCGAGCAAAATCATTGGGCGCGAGGACATTGGTCTGCGCTTCAACGGGAAACACTGCAGCGTCCCTTGCCGCATATGGCGCCAAGGCTGGAATCAAGGCAGTGGTAGTTGTTCCGAAAAGCGGAGTAGCTTCAGGCAAGCTGGGACAGGCATTCGCCTATGGGGCGAGGGTCTTCGGAGTCGAAGGGACCTTTGATGACGCCCTAAGAAGGGTTCTCGACTTGGTCAAGGGTGATGAAGGATTCTACCTCATGAACTCGCTCAATCCATTCAGAATTGAGGGGCAGAAAGTCGCGGCGTTCGAAATCTATGAACAACTTGGCAGGGTCCCTGACTATCTGGTCCTTCCCGTCGGGAACGCTGGCAACATAAGCGCGATTTGGAAAGGGTTCAAGGAACTCAGAGCGAACGGTATTACACGTTCAGTTCCGAAGATGGTCGGGGTTCAGGCGGATGGAGCGGCTCCTTTTGCCAAGGCCTTTGTCTCAAGACGCAAAATCGAGGCCCTCAAGGAGCCCCATACGGTAGCCTCGGCCATCAAGATTGGCAATCCCGTCTCATGGAAGAAGGCCATGAGAGCGATCGAGGAATCAGGGGGGACGGTTCTCACGGTCTCTGATCATGAGATAATGAAGGCGAGGACCGAGCTCGGCGCGCGAGAAGGCCTCCTTGTTGAGGCGGCGAGCGCTGCGCCCTTTGCGGCTCTCCGGAAGCTAAAGTTGTCGAAGTCTGCGAAAGTGGTTTGTGTGGCGACCGGGAACGGTTTGAAGGACTTGGCCGACCACAAAAGCGAACAAGCCATTGAAACGTTCGACAGCGGGGTCTCGATTGTTAACACATTGGGATTTGCCTGACGCTACCTGGGAACCTTAACTGGCTTCTGCAGGTTTTGGCTTGAAAGACTTCTGATACACGTAGGTTTCGATGCCTTCCAACTCAATCTTCTCCTCAGCGGAACTCTTCGCCCTCTTTCGCGACTTGGACTGCTTCCGAATCGGCTTCTTTGTCTTTGCAGCCCCGCGGGGCTTTATCTTCTTTGCAGGTCGTGCCAACGGAACCTCTGCCAAATACAGGCCTATAGAAGTTTTGATTCTGGGGCCAAATAAGGTGAGATGGAAGTCTCTTGAAAATACGCTCGAGGGAAAACTGTGGGCCCAGAGGCCTCGTCGAGCTATCCTAACCAGAGCCGGCTGTCTCTCATCGTAGCTATTGTGTGCTTGGGACAGAACGCCACATTCTGGTTTCCACTCCCGATCCGCCATGCTGCCAACTTGATGCATCTTGACATCTCACAGAACGAAACCGACTTCACACTTTCTAGCGTCCCGAAGCTGTTTCTATCGGAGGAAGAGGCCCAACTCTTCCCGCGGTCAAAGCTGGACACCAATTCTAGCGTCTGGAAGCTTGATAGCGATAGATTCTGGTTGGCTTCAGTTTACTGACAATTACGTCAAAATCGGTACTGTCAACTTGGTTGGATACACGCACTGGTCCGACACTTTGGGGGCTGAGCTTCATTAACCAGAAGAGGGGCAGACCAGGACAGGGGCTAGAGGCAGGACGAGATGCGCAGGGTTTTCTGCTCCATGGAATGGACTGTCTGAAACATCATCGGGAACGGCATGAGCGCGGCCGCCCTCCGTGTGAGGCACGGAATGAAAAGATTGTTATCCCATAGGGATAAGCTTTTAATTGGCGCTGGAACTCCAGTCCCCATGAACCGCCTCGGGGAACTTCTAGGGAGTGTCACAAGGGGAAACATAATCGAAGCCCTAACCCTGTC
>JAPCJK010000014.1 GCA_027886975.1 Nitrososphaerota archaeon | reverse complement strand
GCCTAGGCCCCATCAGCGGCGAGCTCAGGCCGGACGACGTGCAAGTGCTGAACTTCATCCAGGAAAAGGGCGGCAAGGTACTTGAGCCTGAAATAAGGACCAGGTTCGCCCTGCCGAAGACCTCGGCCTGGAGACAGATCAAACGGCTGGAGAGGCTCGGCTACGTAAAAGTTACGAAAATAGGATCCCAGAATCAGATAGAGATACTCAGACAAAGGGATCTTGGAGCCTAGACCATTAGGCACTGACTGACGAAGCCGCCTGGAACTGCAGGTATGCCTGAGCCATTGCAGTGGCACCGGCGGACACGCTCAGTCCAGAGAAGAGTTGCAATGCTTGGGAGACGCTGGCCTGGCCCATGGTCGCCTCCGATATTCTAGCATGCGCGTCGCTGTTCACGTATGATGTCGCGGTCGCCAGCATGTTCACGTAGCCCTGTGACTGAGTCCTAAGTCCCGCTGCGGAATTAGAAAGCGCTAGGGCGCTCGACACGTACACTGAGACGCTCGCCTGGAGGCACGCGTTGGCCGACGCGATTAGGGACTGCGCCGTCAGGGCCGTCGCCTGGACATCGGCGGAAACCTTGGCGAGAGCAGCCTTGGAGGTGGCGTTTACGTACGCCTTCCCCTCTGCTGAGACTGACCCAGCCTTGGTCACCAAGGAGGTGCCGATGATGATGGCCGATGTCGAAGTGGAGATTGCGGTTGCCAACGCAGACGCCTTGCTTTGGAGGGTCGTAACGTCTGACACCTCAGATTGAAGTGCGGTGCCGAGGCCCGCGGTCGTGGAAGTCACCGACGTGCAGTCCTTTGCGAGGGCGGTCTGCCACTGAGCGAGCCCTGAGATGATACTGAGATTGACGACTGCGGCTAGCTGAGTCTGGACCGAAGCACAAGCCGTAGAATATGCGCTCGCTGCAGCGGAGACGCTCGTCTGATCTCCCTGGACAGTAGTCAGGTAGGATGACAGGCCGCTGATGCTCGTCGAGGCGAGAGCCGAAGCGTCGTTCCCTGCAGTCGCTGCCTTCGAGTCGTAGGCTGTGGCACTCGATACTGCCGCCTGAATTGAAGTTTGAAGTGTGGCCACCGCGCTTACGCCGGCGAACGGAGCAATCAATGAAGAGATTCCAGCGAAGTCCTGTTGTATCTGCACTTCCGTGCTGTGTGCTGCGGAGACCCTGGTCGACACCGAGGATGCGTCGGTCTGAGCCTGAGAAACGGCTGAGGCCACGGCGGATGCCGAAGAGGTGACGCTCGCTACCGCAGATGCCTGCGATTGATCGTAGGACGAGTAGGTACTCTCGAGTTGGGTCAGGTTCACTAGTAATGACTGCTCGGCCTTGATGGTGGCGTTAGCCTGGGCTGATAGTGGGAGGATAACAGATGTAACGTAAGCTCGGGCGCGGGCTGAGTAAGAGTATGAAGCAATCGTAACGAGTGATGACTCGCACGAAGTTACCTCTCCTCTGGCGGACGCGATGAGCAACAAGACAGGTGAGAAATCCAACGTGGCGTTGGCTTGACCGTAGGCCCGGACCAAGAGCGAGGCTGCCTGGCTCAGATGCGCCCTGGCACTTGCCACCTGGGTGTTGACCTTCGAGCAGGCATCGGCGAACGCAGCGGTGTTCAGTGCGGCCGCCCCGGCATTTGCGCAAGCCTGAGCTGCGACCGAAAGGGTCGCTGATGCGGTCGCGTTTACTTCGACGATGGCGTCTTCAGCTACGTAATAGTCTGCCGATGCGGTTAGCCCGGCGTTGCTTAGCGCAACGGTTGCTTCCGTCGACGCCTCGGTGTAGGCTGACATCGCTGCCTCAGCGTCCTGAATGCCTACGGCTAAGCTGTTCCCTGCCTGGGCTTTTGCCTTCGCAGAAGCGAGAAGCGAATCCCCCTGATCAACCTGGGCCTTCGCTCCCGTTATTGCCAGTCTATGGGAGGTCGCGTAGTCGACCGTGGCGTGAGCATACAACTTTGAAGTTTCGGCGGCGCCAATAAGCACGGAGAGCTGACTAGGTCCCGGCTGGCTTCCCTGGCCCTGAAGCACAAGAGGAGTAAAGACCCCCGCCAGCACGAGGCACGCGACTGCGGCTGCGAGCAACCTTGTCCCGCCGTCTGTTTTCATGGCTGAACCTTACCTCCCTCGGTGGTTAAGGAACCCTGTGGAACGAGCGTTCCAGATAATGAAGGGCGCGACTTCTCAGGCTCTCTCCTGTAGATTTCCTCCAGGACCCATATCCTGTAGTCGAGCACGACCAGCCTTGAAACAACGTCTTCTCGCTCCTTCATGAGTAGCCTAAGCTTCCCTGACTTGGACGACTTTGAGGCTGCGGCGTGGGTCTCATCGGGGGCGACTTCCCCCGGCGGAGAGTTCAGTCGCGAAGCTTTCAAATGAAATCACGACCTCTAAAACAAAAACGGGGTGGCCTAGGAGGCCACCACAGTAGTACTGGCGTACGTGTTGGCTCCGATGACGGTGATTATGTATTGTTGGCCTGTCAGGACCCCAGTTACATGGACCCCTGCGATGATGGCGTTCAGGCTGATGTTCCCGTTGAAGGTGATGTTGGTGGATGAACCCGAATTGACCGATGCCCCGCTGTTGAGCAGAGCAGAGGCCTGGAGCGAGGTGGATTGCTGGACTGAGCCGGACCCGTTCACAGTGAATACAGCGGAGCTGTTGAACGAGGCGGGGAGTGTGGCGGTCGCGAAGGTAGACGCCGAGACCGGCGTTATGATTACCTCCGAGACTTGGGCGTTGGCGCTCCCTGTGTTGTGGAAGTTGAGGACCATGGAGTTGCCTGAGAGGGTCGCAACCACGCCTAGGTGGGTGCTCGACTGGGCAACGAAGGTGTTCCACCATGCATCGCCCGATAGGTCGACGATGGCCCCGGCGGTGATGGTGAGGGTGGCTGCGGTCTGCGGTGGGACTGCGGTTGCCACGGCAGTTGCGCTGAAGACGAATTGAGGTCTCGAGGTGTCTGCCGTGTTCTGTATGAAAGTCCTCATGTCAACGACAGCTGCTGCCGAGGAGCTCGAGTTGACGTGGACTGCGCTCTGGGACTGTGCGGTGAGGGTTGTTGAAGCCACCGTTGCTGTGTAAGTCTGGCCTTGGTAGACGACTTTGCAGGAATCGACGTTGAACTTGAACGCGTCGTAGGTGGCCGCGTTGACTTGGGATGTTGCCATTGCTTGGGCGCTGCTCTGGGAGGTCATCAGATCCATAGTCCCCGACCCGCTGACTTGGGTCCATCCGCTAGCCATGTCCGACCCTGCTTGGTGGGCCATGACTGAGCTGTAGGAGACTTGGGCATCGGTGACGCCGGATGCAGCTACTGCTGGGTCTGTGCCCATGATGGTGAGCTTGCCTGAGCCCGAGTGACTTGGACTTTGATATTGGAGGAGTGCGGCTGCGGCCGCCAGTACCAGTATTAGGGCCGCGATTGCCGCGATTGCAGCGACACTTGTTTTCTTCATCGGCCTGCCTATGGTGGCCGGGGATGATTAGGAACCCCAAGGAACGAGCGTTCCAGCATGGTTTGGAACGGCCTATGAGACGAAGGTTGGGTTTTTTCGCACAAGAATGGCCGAATGGGGTCCTGACCAAGCAGTTTCGAGGACCTCTCCCTCACGAACTCCTGATAATGACGACTCACTAATATTCCGAGGAGCGAGCAACGGGCAGATGGTTTGCAGGGCGCAGATTCTGTCGAGGTACGCAAGAGCGACTCTCTCGTTGCCGCGGATTGGCCTCCCTATCATTGGCTGGAGCACCCGGAGATTCAACCCATCGTTGATGATTTCTGGGAAGCGAAATACGACGAAGACGACCTTGCGATCTATAATCGCTTTTTGGAGATCCTTTCCCTATCGAAGAGCGGGCTTAACGGCGATGAGATAGGAAGAAAGTTACACATCAACAATGTTCGCAAGTACATCAAGGGATCAAAGAAGTCTTTTCTGACGCATCTGCGGGCCGAGCACGACAGGCTAGGTTCTCCAAGTCCAGGTTACAAGTGGCTGCCGCTGCGACTCAAACCGAGAGGTACACCGGACAAAGATTGGATCCAAGTGCCCACTGAAATCAGGAATTTCGGCGACATCCTGTCGGTGCTGAGTCAGCTCGAGCCTTCAGAAGAGAGCTATCAAGTGATGGGGCGGTTTGGGTGCGCTTCGAGAGAACTACTCCAACAGGAAAGAACGAATCATTTTGGGTTCGTACTGGGAACGTTGCTAGGAGACGCTGGAAAGGGCTTGCGGAGTGAACGCAGATTTCCGAGCATGAAGGTTTCACTCGTTTTGTCGAAGGCCAAGAAAAACAGCGCCAGATTCGGAGATTTTGCGTCCTTTTGCGTGAACTCTGCCCTGGGCCTTCGAATGCACAGGATCAAGGATGCACCAGCCTCAAACAAAAGGTACAGCAAGTCCGATTGTTTCCAGTGGATCGCCCCAGTTTCACCGCTCTTTGCATGGATTTTCCAAGTCATGATGGGACTGAAGCGCGGTGAGAAGACAACATACGATCAATTGAGAGCGGATTGGATTTTGGCCTCTCCAGTCTGCTTCCGCATTCATTTCCTGCAGGGCCTGGCGGAATCAGATGGTTGGGTAAATCCCGGCAGGGATGTTGTCATTATCGTTGCCTCGCCGAATGAACAGCTGCTGGACAAGCTCCTTACCGACGTGGGTGTGCCTCACAGCTTCGAGAAACAGATGGTCAATATAGTCCTATTGAAAACCGCCGAAGGGCTCAAGCTACCAATCTTCAACGAGTCGGCACACACGAACAATTACGACCGTTTGATTCTGATGTCAAGGGCGAAGCGTTTTCCGGAGAGATCTCCATTACCGCGTTGGTTTCTGGACCAGATAGAAGACATTCTTTTGAAGTGTGTGAACTACGACCAGGCATGCCTGGAAATCGCAAGAAGAACTGGTTTCAAAATAACCAACCTGACTGTCAAGAAGTACGCGAAAGCGGGGACTTGACTGAAGTCTAGGTTCCGGTGATTGGCTGAATCGGAAGCGGCTCGCCATGCTCCCCAGCCGCGCATCCGCATCCCTGGACGTGGCCACCGCGTCTGAGCGTTCCTCTGTAGAGCCCATCCTCCAGCTTTCTGCCTGTCTTGGCTTCCCATGCTTCGATGGGCATACCGTACTTCTGCTGGATCCTATCACGGTACCATTCAGGAATGACATTAAAACTACAAAATGGAATTATCCTCAGGTCTGGAGTGAGATAATGAATATCGCACCTTTGAAGGCGTTCTTCATCCTGATTATATTTGTCTTGAAAATGCATCATTCCAAGGAACATGCTCTTCAGGTGGAACTGTCCGATGGCGGTGTAGTCGTGTTTGATCAGCGCGTCGGTGAGCAGCTTCGCGAAGCTCAGGCTCTTGGGCTGCTTCTCCTTGTTGACGAAGGACGAAATCCTGGTCAGGACCTTTGCTGCTACGATGTACCGGTTGGTTCCTGAGTAGATCTCCTCGCTCTTCTCGTCCAAGTACTCAATCATTCCAGCAATGTCGACGAACTCAGGGAGCGGGATCAGCCTCTTCTTGTCCGGGTCGTTGAAGACGTAGGTCCCCGCACCGCAGGCGAAGTGTATCGAAAGCTCGTATTGCTCCTTCTTGGTGAACGCCTCGATGAAGCCCGTCACCGGGGAGCACGAAGGGACCGGGAACCAGCCGTCCTTTGAAATCTCGCCGTTGGTCTGTTCCTCTATCCTCTCGATGCAGTCCGGAATCGTAATCCTGTACTTCGCTCTCTCAGTCTTCGTCAGCCTCCCGGTAAGCGAGACAGGCTGGAAGTTCACAGCATGGACCGTGTCTAGGTTCTTCTGTCCGAAGCGGATGATATCACCAAGTTCGTGGTCGTTGATCGACTTTATCACAGTCGGGACGAGGACGACGCCGACTCCCACCTTGCGGCAGGCGTCGATGGCGTAGGGTGCCTCCCAGTGGTTCTTCGGGTTTGTCCTAGGCGTAGTTCCGTCAAAGCTCATGTAGAGGTTTGAAACCCCTGCTTCCTTCAGCCGCTTGGCCAGCCCTGGGTTCAGGGCAAGGTTGATCCCGTTGGTGTTGAGCTGGATGTGGTCGACTCCTTCTTCCTTCAATATCCTGATAATGGTCGGCAGGTCCTCCCTGATGGTAGGCTCGCCGCCCGTAATCTGGACCGAGTTGCCTGCTACGGGCCTTTCAGACTTCAGCGTGCGACCCATCTCCCTGATCTGGTCGAGGGTCGGCTCGTAGACGTAGGCTCCTTCGAGCCCTTTCTTGACATAGAAGAAGCAGTACCAACAGGTCAGGTCGCATCTGTTCGTAACGATGATGTTGGAGAGGCCTGTGTGCGAAAGGTGGTTCGAGCATAGACCGCAGTTTGCAGGACAGGAACACACGTCGAGCGGGACGTTCGCTGCGTGGGTTCCCTTGCCGTCCTTCCAATAGCGTGAAAACTTGCTGTACATCGCATACGAACCGAAGTACAACTCTTCGGTTTCTCCGTGCTCTGGGCAGGTCTTCGTCATCCAGACCTTGTTGTCCCGTTCGAAAACGATTGCAGGGAGTATCCTGTTGCATTCCGGACAGATTGACTGGGTCTGGCGGATGAAATTCCCCTTTGAAACTTCCTTCTTGAGTTCTAGACTTACGTCTGCGATTTGAGCCGTTAAGATTCGCCTTGGACTGCCGGTTGTCCGGGTCCGCATATAAGCATTTTAACTTTACAGAGGGTGAAAAGTTAAGAACTAGGGTTTTGTTTCCCACAAGTAGATTGCTCTCCGACTCCAGGAATCGAGATAACCTTGCGGGCCGGCGTTACTACCAGGAGAGCCCCGCAGGCCTTGCATTTGTAGTAGGAGTTGACTCCCTCGTCGGTCTTCTGGTCCCCGACGTACTCAAGAGTTTGGTGCTTGCAGGGAGTCATTGGGGAACTGCAAACCAAGTGGGAATTTACGCCTTTGGCTTGCTGAGCCCTGGAGGGGTTCGACTCTGAGCGTGAGCGAGCGGGCTTCGGATTCGTTGGTGGCCCTGGGGCTAACAGGAAGCGAGGTCAAGGCGTACGTCGCTCTTCTGAAGGGAGGGACAATGACGGCCAGCGAAGTCAGCAGGGCGGCGAGGATCCCCTACTCGAAAGTCTACAACGCGCTCGAATCACTGCACAAACGCGGATGGGTGGAAGAGCAGAAGAGCAGGCCGATCGTGTACACTGCCAAGCCTCCCGACACCGCGTTGGAGGAACTCAAGTCGAGGCAGGAGACGGAGAGGATGGAGAAGGAACAGGTCGCGCTGGAGGAACTGATGAGAGTCTATGTGAGCAGGGGCGAACAGGAGAAGCCGGACATATGGATCATGCGAGGCACCAACGAGATTCTTTCGAGGGTCAAGAACTTGCTCCTCAATTGCAGGGCGGAGCTCCTGATAGCGCTGCCTCCACAACTCCTGCCCTTCATCGACAGGATCGACCCACTGATGGCTGCACTGAAGGAGAAAGGAGTCAGGAGCTTGATACTCACGTCACCGGAGTTGCCTTCGAGCGTTGCAGACAAGCTCGCGAGGTATGCAGAAATCAGGACCAGGAAGACGATGTATGGCGGAGGATTGATCTCAGACTCGCGCGAGGTGGTCCTACTTCTCGGAGGAGGGGAGCAGGGTGCAGGGCCTCTCGCCATCTGGGCATCCCACCATGGGCTGGCGAGCTTCGCCAAGGATTACTTCGAGTTCCTATGGAGCTCCCCGGGGACTTCCAAACTTTGAGACCCACGCGGGGGCCTGATGTCAAGGATGAGGACGCAGTAGTCAAAAGCCTCGGCGCCGAGGCTGGACTTTCCCAGGAAGAGGCATTGTTGTACTTGAAGCTGCTGCGAGAGGGGCAGTTCCCAGTCTCCGAGAGTGCGATGGCCTCGAAGCTGCTGGAAAGAGGAATGGCGATAATCTCGGGGGACGGGAAGCGAGTCATACCCGTGCACCCCCGGCTGGCTATAGCCAACTACTACCGGACCTGGAGGGAGGCCATGGTCAGAGAGATCAACGAGAGGAGGATGCGAATTGACAAGCTGATCCTCGAGCTGATTCCTGTATCCGCGGCCGCAATGGAGAAAAAGACCACGGGCGGGGGCGGGTAGGGAAGTCTTGGCCGATTCTGAGCATCAGCATGAAATTGTCTTCATGGGGATGGTCAACGTGAACAGGGACAATTACCTTCAGGGTACGGTGGACGTCTGGCGGTGCAGGGGTTGCAAGAGGCTCTTTTGCGACGATAAGAGGTACGGCGAACCCCTCAAGGCCAGCGTCGGCTTCGAGTCCATACCAGACGACGAAGAGTGGGCGGTGCTCACATGCACCACGCTGAAGGAGGTCTACATGAACAGCCTCGGAGTCAGGCCAGGGAAGAAAATCACCCACGCATGCAGGAGCGGCGAGGTCCACGAGTTCGCGGTTGGAGAGGACTTCTCACTGTCGCCACCGGTGGCGAACCCCATCCATCGGCTCTACCTCGTCAAAGATAATGTCAACAAGAATATCGAAGCTGGGTATTACAGGCTGTCTATGCCGAAATGACGTCGGTCATCAGGCGGGCTGCGGGTGGGCTGTCGATCCTTGAATCGGCATGGGTGCTCTATATACAATTCCTGGCCGCACCACCCGTTTGCTCTCTGAATATCTGCAATGGACCACAGTTCAACCCGGTGTATTCTCCAGCTCTCATAGGGTTGGCAGTTATCCTGATCGTGGACGGAGTCATTGGAATCTGGGGCACTTGGTACGCTTATCCTGCTGGTGCGCTAATCTCGGCGATTCTCCTCTTTGCCATGGGATATTCTGCCTGGATTCAGAGTGGGTACACCTACCTCATTGACCAGTACTACCAAGACCTTATCGGTGCAGCTTTGGCGGTAATCGGTCTTCTTGTGAACTTGATTGCCTGGAGGTCCAAGAACGTGCTTTCGGAACAGGCAAACCCGATGAACCTGCCCGTCTTTGGTTAGACGCGGAAGTTAGAGAACCGTTTCTTCTCCAATACCAGTGCCACATTGGCTCGCAAGGAAGGGAGTTCAATCCCCGCATAAGTGGGGGAACGGAATTCGAGTTGCTTGGCCGCCCTGCCGAGGACGCTCAATGCAACCTCTTCCTCTCCCTTTTGATAATGGACGAAGGCAGCGCACACCAGGATAATTCCCTGAAGAAGGCGCTTTTCGTCTCCTTCCTTGATTCTCCAAACACTCTCTAGAACCTCGTGGCATTCCCAGTACCGCTCAGCATTGAAGTAATCTCTGCTTTCCGCGAAGAGCTGAGCCTCTGACTCGTACGCTGGGGCTTTGTTCAAGTCGCGGACAAACTCCGTCTTGAATAGTGGGCTTGCAGCCGTTAGGAAGAGCCTGAAATCTGCCTCGGTTGCACAAAAAATATCGAGCTCAAGGGCGCCGTAGGAAGTCCATTTCGGGTTTCGTGCATCTGCGCCCAGCGAGCGGCCCAGGGCCCGAACTGAAGTCAGCATCCTGTCCTTCGGGAGGCCTGACTCCGCGAACCTCACAAGAAAGCGCATGGTAAGAAGGCGAAACTTCTGAACGCTTTAATCTTGAGCATGGCTTACGGGCATTGTGGGTGATGACCGGATTAGCCCGAATGATCAAATGATTTGGATCTTGAGTTCGAGAACCCACATTGCCGAGAAACCAGGTCGTCTGCACGGTTAGCAAGAAAGAAGACCCCTGCTGCATGACGATAGGATGGACTGCTTGCTCGATTGCGATACACTTTCACCAAGCCCCCATTCGTAATTCCTCTTCCCGAACTGCATGGTTAAAGAGCAACGAAACGGCTTTGGTTATGTTGCCTTCAAATGGATCACCCGAGAAACTAGGCGCATATACTAGTTGGGAGCAGGTAAGTGGGTATTTTGACGGCGATGGGAGCCCTGCCTTGACACTAACGAATTTCACTATCGTTCCAAGCCTTGATTGGGCCGACTCCTACCGGCCACAGTTGGAAGCCGTAAGGGGTTTTCTCTTGGGCCAAAAACTCAGACCAACAAATTCGTATCCTTGTGGCGGACCCAAACCTGTTTGGCATGTCCGACTGTCAGAGAAAGGTGGGCTCACAACAGCGGCTAAGGAGATGCTCCCGCACTTGGTCAAGAAGCACGCTCAGATTCAGGCTGTGATTGATTACCTTCAAGACAGAATCTCAGGGGAAACCCTTGTAGAGATTTTCAATGAAGCGACATGTTTAGGCACCAGGTCAGGTTTCATTAGGCAGGTGATTATGCCGTTCACCCACACCGCAGGGATTTCTCACGCTAGAGAAATAGTTCACAAAGGAAAGCGTGTCTCGAACATCTTGACGAAGGAGGTTCTCGGAGAAATCCAAGAGCGGAGGAATCAAGGGGAGACCCTCAGGACCATTTCGATGTACTATGGTGTCAGCAGATCCGCAATTAGAAGAGCCACCTTGCGGCAGGATTCGGGCAGGCTACCCACGAAGAAGCAAGAAAGCTTGCTCTCATCTCAGCAGTAGAGAACCCACACTTCCGGCTATGTGAAAACCGGCTAATCGGGAATTGGTTTATAACCTGTTGAACATTCGCGGGGCTCAGGGCGACGTCGATGGTGGAAATCGACCTGACTTGTAATCTGGAGGGCTTTCGGAGGTTCTTGATCAACAGCACTTGCAGGAGTTTTATCCCTGAATCCTACCTGCGAGATCCAGAAGTATTCCCGGAAAAACAAGGCGACCAAGGGTCGATCTACGTGGAGGCGGTCGACAAGGTGGACCTCAAGAAGATCAGGGACGTAACGTTCATCAACGCCAGGGATGTCCTGGGCATAATCTACACCTCGAAGACCGGGAACACCAAGCTCAAGTGGAGAGAGCTCAGAGGGAGGATAGGCCGGATGTCGGGGACGGCGTCAGCAAATTCCCTAGTGAATCTTTCGATGGCGCGGATAATCTCACCCGAGGATGTGGAGGTGATAATGGCCAACCAGCCCCAGGGCGAAGAGCAGCAGAATCCCGAACAGACTTCAGAAGGGCAGGCGCCGCCCCCCACAGACGTGCCCCAAGAGTAGCCGTTTCTAAATAGAAAATCCTCTGCAAACACCTTGCGCTGAGTTTATACACGTGCGTCCGGCGGTTCAAATTCATGGGAAAGGTGAAAGTGAACAGGATAAGCGGGGTCATCGACCCTCTCACTGGGCTCCCTGCTAAGCAGATTGAGCTTGTTGAGGTCCGCGACGCCCGGAGACCCGACATGTTTCCGGCGAGCGACGAAGGCAGGGTGGTTCAGGGAATGGTGTCCCAGCTCCAGTCGATGGGGCTGATGCCCCAGATACGTGAACTCGGGTACTCCAAGATTATCATGACTCTGACGGAATCAGAATACGACATGCTCGGAATGAGGCTGGACGTCAATGAGATCTATGAGCTAGAAATTCGGAATGGGTCCATCACCCTGAAGAAAGTCACCGAAGGGACGTAATCCAGAGACGAAAGGGGACAGGTCCACGGAGTTGGGAGACAGGGTAAAGGTCGGCGACAAAGCCCCTGATTTTGCCCTTGAGTCACAGGACCGGCGCATTGTCGCCTTGCACGACTACATGGGGTCCAAGAACGTCGTACTCTACTTTTACCCGAAAGACTTCACCCCAGGGTGCACTGCAGAGACGAAGACTTTCAGCGAAAATTACGACGCCGTGTTGGGGATGGGCGCCGAGGTGTTGGGGATAAGCTCCGACTCTGCTGACAGCCACGGCAGTTTCGCTCGGGAGTGTGGAGCAACGTTCCCGATGCTTGCCGACAAGGACGGTAGGGTCCGCGAGTCCTATGGAGTCAAGTCATCACTCGGGCTGGCGCCGGGGAGGGTTACGTTCGTGATCGACAAAGAAGGTATCGTCAGGCACGTCTTCTCGTCTCAACTGAGACCCAGGCAGCATGTCTCGGAAGCCATAGAAGCACTGAAGGCCCTCCCCAGCTGATATCTTAAATTTTCAGCGATTGGTCAAGAAGATTCTTTGGCTAGGGCCAATAGCCGAGATTCGAACGACGGGGACACAATTGCAGGAGGTCGTCGAATTGAGTATCGGATTGAAGAGGATAAGCTCGGCCATGTACATTACTCAGAGGTCGGGAATCTCCTTCGCGAGGATGCTTCTTTTCACGACGACGGTCAAGGTGAGCACGGACAAGCTCCTTCTCTCGGAGGAGGCCGTGCGGGTCCTGAATCACAGAGAGTAGAAGCCGTCCTCGACGGCCCAACTTTATCAAAGCATCCTAAGGACAGAGACGATGGGCCGGAGCTAGGCAAGGGCGTGACTATCAAAATCGTAGGTCTCGGAGACTCGACCACAGCGGGAACCCCTGGATTTCTTTCGCCTCTCGAGTCGCCCCCGACCGGAGCGGGGGACGAGAAGAGCCAGTACTCGTATTGGCTCATGCAGGGCCATAGCGACTGGAACGTCCTGAACCGAGGCGTGAACGGGGAGCGCTCGGACGAGATACTCGGAAGGTTCGCGAGAGATGTCCTTCAGGAGGAACCGGCATTCGTGATCATACTTGCGGGCGTCAATGACATTTACCAAGGATTAACGGCCGACTTCACGAGTCGAAACCTCACCAAGATGTATTCCAAAGGCCTTCAGGCCGGCATCGTCCCTGTTTCGTGTACCATCCTCCCGTACAACACGATGGGGAGGAAGGAAAGGCTGCTAAGGAAAGAGTTGAACGATTGGATAGAGTCGGAGAGCCGCAGACTGAGAATACCTTTCAGCGATACAGCCGCCGCGGTTTCGGCCCCAGACAGCAGCGACAGGCTCGCAGGATCCCCTGATGGGTTTCACCCAGACGTGGCGACGTACAGAAGCATGGCAGCTGCAATCGGGAGGACGATCGTAGACTATCTGGCCGGGCTCCGTTAGCAGCTCCTCCTGGAGAAGAATGGTCGGTGTGACTGTGCATATGTCCGCGCACTGAGATTTGGGATGGTGCGGCCTCCGGGATTCGAACCCGGGCAAGCGGCTTGGGAAGCCGCTATCCTAACCACTGGATCAAGGCCGCGCCACCGACCTCGAGACTTGAAATACTATAAACGAAGCCATTGGAGAGGCTCCTCGCGATTGACTCGACAATTGCTTTCCAAGTTGGCCCCCAGGTTGCGGCGATTGGATGAGGGAGGATACGAGAGGAGCTACAGGTCCGGCGGGCAGTGGGGAAGGACTAGCCTGCACCAATTGGTGGCAGACCTGCTTGAATCTCTGGGCATCAACTACAAAGAGAATGTCAAGGTCCCGGGGGCAAGGACCCTGGCAGCCGACTTTCAGGTAAACGGGACCTGGGTTTTCGTCGAAAAGGAACTCGCCGAGAAGGAGCAAAGGGAACTGGCTTCAGTCAAGGGGAATTGCGTGGTCATCAAGAGGGATGCGTTCAGGAGCGACAGGTTCGACCACGGCATTCGGATCCTTGGGATAGGTGAAGAGGGAAGCCTCCAGACGATATTCTTGGATGACCCGTCTTTCAATTTCGATTACGCTCACATCCTTCCCAAGACAGAAAAGTGCTCGGTCATGCATGGGCACACTTCCAGCGTGCTTGTCGAGGTCGTCGGGCGTCCGATCGAGGGGATGGTCGTCGACTTCGGAGAGGCAAAGAGGATTGTACGGGAGGCTATCAGGAGCTTGGACCATAAGCTGTTCATCAACGAGAAGTATGTGACTCGAATGGACCCAAACAGCGTGACCCTGAGGTTCGACACAGTGCACGGCGAATTCGCAATTATAGCCCCGAAGGACACAACCGTGATGATGAAGGGAGAAGCGACGGTCGAGAACCTTGCCAAAGAAGTGTTGGGCAGGATAACCCCGGGTATGCCCCGGAACGTCACGGCCGTCGG
The DNA here is from genome assembly GCA_027886975.1 of Nitrososphaerota archaeon. Classification (GTDB taxonomy): domain Archaea; phylum Thermoproteota; class Nitrososphaeria; order Nitrososphaerales; family Gagatemarchaeaceae; genus UBA183. The sequence goes on along the minus strand of JAPCJK010000014.1, from coordinate 16,028 downwards.
TGTCTATGTCTACGAGGGACTCAACAAAGGGAGCCATGTTCTCGCGAAGCTACACCAGGATGGTGCGCGGGGCAGACGAAGGAAGCGATAGTGCTTCTTTCGGGCGGGATAGATTCTGCCACCTGTTTGTACTCGCTCAAAGACGAATACGACGTAAGGGCCCTCACCTTCGAGTATCACGGCATCGCCAAGCGAGAGATGGACTCGGCCAAGGCAATCGCCGCCAAAGCCGAGGTTATGGAACACAGACTGTTCCGACTCCCGGACCTCAAGGAGGCCGAAGACATCCCGGGCGGCGAGTTTGCAGGCCTCCCGCCAACCTACATGCCTTTGCGAAACAGCATCTTCTACTCCATTGCCGGCTCCTATGCCGAAGAGAAGCGGGTCCCCCTTATCGTCGGCGGACACAACATGGATGACGCGGAGGTATTCAGAGACGTAAGGAGTGAGTTCTTCGAGGCCCTTGAGAGGACACTGTGGTTGGGCTCCACTATCCTCAACCGACGGAGGACAAGGATTCGAAGACCACTGAGCAGGAAGACGAAGGTCCAGGTCGTGAAATTGGCCGCCTCCCTCAAGGTACCATTCGAGCTTACATGGAGCTGCCACAGGGTTGGGATGGAACATTGCTGGGAATGCGCCGGCTGTCTCTCCAGACTCGAATCATTCAGAGAGGCGGGGATAAACGACCCTCTTGCGCCATTCAACCAAACGAAAGTTACTTAAAGAATCGAAAAATCCTTCTCTCCTTCATTGCCGCCATCGAATCGTGATACGACGGACACCCTGGCATTCATCGACGCGACTGCAGACGTCCAATCGGAGGCCTCCAGGCTCCCCGTCGACGCCGGTGTCACGAGTCTGAGGGTCTTGTCCAGCACGGGCAACATCAGGATGCCGGTCGACCTTTCGATTCAGACTTCGACTGGGTTGCATAGAGGGGTCCACATGAGCAGACTGGTGAAGGCTGCGAACGGCAGGAGACCTAGGGGGATGGAGCAATGGTTGAGGTGGATCTGTTCGGAAGTCAACAGGACTCAGCCTGGTTCCAGCGTGACAGCCACCTTCGAACTCCCATACAACGACCAGTTTGCCAAGGTCACGATGCGAGCGACGGCGCGCGGAGCGGTCACCTACAGATATGTCGTAGATGGGATGACGGCCTGCCCCTGTTCCAAGAAGATGATTGGGATAGGTCACATGCAGAGGGCGCAGATGACGGTCGTATTGAAGAGCGAGAGGGCCCTCGACTCTCTTGACGTGGTAGGTCGGATCTCCGAATGCTTCTCCGCTTCTCCCAAGGAGGAGATGAAGAGGCTGGAGGAGTCGAAGAAAATCCTGGAGGCACAGGCGAACCCGAAATTCGCAGAGGATTTGGTCAGGGATTGTGTGAGCAGGTTTCCGAACACCCTCTTTGTTAGCGGTCGCTGCTTCGAATCAATACACGCTCACGACGCGCTGGCCACCTGGTCGGCAAGGCCAGGCTGGATGCCGGTACTTTAGACCAAAGATACTTGCAGGCTTAAATCAACCGTAGTCCGCCGACTAGATTCGTTTTGGGTGACCTCCTCATCGGGACTTCGGGCTGGTCCTACAACGAATGGGCGGGGGTCTTTTATCCGAGTTCCAGCACCAACAAGCTCTCGTTCTATTCCAAGGTATACATTACAGCCGAAGTCGATTCCTCGTTCTATGCCTTCCCGTCCAAAGGACTCGTGCTCGGATGGGCAAGATACACGCCCGACGACTTCGTCTTTTCAGTCAAGCTTCCCAGACTCCTTACGCACGAGAAGAAGCTAGACCTCAGCAAGGGAGTCGAAGCAGACCTCGTCCGGTTCTTGAGCCTCCTGAAACCCCTGATCGTTGGAGGGAAGCTCGGACCTGTGCTTATCCAGCTTCCCCCGAGTTATGTTTTCCAGACCGACTTTGAGAAGCTCAAGGGGTTCCTCGACAAGACTCCGGAGGACGTAAAGTTCGCGGTCGAGTTCCGGCACCCTTCGTGGCTTAGAGAAGAGGTCTGGTCCTTGCTTAGGGCCAAGAACGTCGCGAATGTGATTGTCGACGAGCCTTTGCTCCCCCCGGACGCAGTGGTGACCGCGGACTTCTCGTTCATCAGGTGGCACGGCCATGGGACGAGGCCCTGGTACAACTACAGGTATGGTGAGAAGGAGCTCCAGAATTGGGTGCCGAAGGTGAAGGAGGTGACGGCCAGGGCGAAGGTCACCTACGGCTACTTCAACAACCATTTCAGCGGATTTGCGGTAGAGAACTCGCTCAGGATGATGGAGATCCTTGGAGCTGCGAGTCCCCAGCAACAGGAGACCAGGGCCAGAGCAACCAGATTCCTGGACAAAGGGGTCAGGAATGAGGGAGAAAGAAGTATTCTAGAATTCGTGGAGAAAGGACCCTCCAAATGAAGGCGAAGATGCTGCTTGACGGGGGGACTCCAAAAGTCCTGCCCGCCGAGCTCAAGAAGTTAATCGAAAAGGCTGGCATCGAGGTGGATGAGAGCAGGGCCGACCTCGGGGTCGTGGTGGGCGGGGATGGAAAGTTCAGCAGGTACGGAAGGATGGAAGACATACCGTTGTTGTTTGTAGGAGTGAGGTCGAAGGGCGCCACAGGATCGAAGGCTTTCCTCGCCCAGACCACCTTGGAGGAACTTCCAAACGCGCTCGGGCGAATCAGGGGCGGAGACTACAAAGTCGACGACTACCGCAGGCTGGAAGTCCTCAAAAATGGCAGGAGCCTTGGAGAAGTCTTCACTGACGTCTATCTGCAGAGGGGCGGTGAGAGCACCTGCATCAGGTACAAGGTCAGGGTTAGCGGCCGAAGTGTCGACATAAATGAAGCCGCAATTGGCGACGGAGTAGTCGTCACGACACGCGCCGGCTCGACAGGCTACTACTCGTATCCAGACAGGATAGAGGGGAAATGGATGAATCCGGCGGGATTTTCAACCGTGGGGAGGAACTCGATAGGGATCTGCCACGTCACTCCCACTTACACCGAGCGCGCTGGGTCGGACCTGCATCCTTTGAGGTACACGGTCCCATGGGGGTGCCGAATCGAACTCTCTCTTTTCCGGAGAGCTGATGCACGAATTTATGGAACCACGGACCGCAGGTCTGGAGTGAAGATGTTTTTGGACGACGAAGTGACGGTCGTCCCGGGGAAGAAGGTGACAAAGGTAATTTCTCTCGGAAGGAGAGACCGGTAGCGTTAGGCCGTAGGCTCTATGCCGGTGACGATGTAGTCCACTGATTCTCCGATGTAGGTGGCGTGGTCGGCTATGCGTTCTAGATACCTTAGAATCAGGGTACCGGATAGCGAGCACTTTAGGTTGCCCTTGGCGTTCATTACCTTCATGAGGTTGTTTCTGTAACTCTCGTCGACGGTATCGTCCATGGCCGGTATCTTCCTGGCTAGATTGACATCCCTCCTCGCGAAGGCATCTGCGCTCATACGAATCATCTCCTGGGTCACTTTGGCCGTATCCACCACGGCCGACCGGTCGCACTTTGCTAGGTCGCCGAAGATTTCCAAGACTTCCACTATGTCCAGCGCATAGCGGCCGTACCTGAAGAACCCGTACGAAATCTCGAAGCATGCTTTGATGAAGCGCAGGTCGGAGGCCACCGGCTGGTACCTGGCGATGACTTCCATTGACAGGTCGCTGACCTGGCGGTGGAGGGCTTGAAGTCGCTCCGCCATCTTCCTCACCTCGCTTCCTCTGCCGCCCTTACTGTACGCATCTATCGATGCCGCGACGGCGGTCTGAGACAGAGAGGACATGTCCAGAAGCATGGTATTCAATTGATTTAGTCCCATATCCATTAGCCTTGCCAATTATTTCACCCGAACTTGCCCGTTATGTATCGCTCAGTGAGCTCCTGTCTGGGGTTTTCGAAGAGGGTTGTCGTCTCGTCATATTCGATGAGCTTCCCGAGGTACATGAAGGCAGTATAGTCGGCTATCCTTGCCGCCTGCTGCATGTTGTGAGTGACGATGACCACTGTGTAGGTTTGCTTCAGTGACGTGATCAGCTGTTCGATCTTCGCCGTGGCTGTGGGGTCCAGGGCTGAGCAGGGCTCGTCCATCAGAAGAACCTCAGGTTCTATCGCGAGGGCCCGTGCTATGCAGAGCCTCTGTTGTTGTCCCCCCGAAAGGCTGGCTCCCGAGCGTTTCAAGTCGTCCTTTACTTCGTCCCAGAGGCCCACCCTTTCCAAAGTCCTCCTCTCCACTTCCTTCATGCTGGACTCATCCTTAACCCCCGCAAGCTTCAGCCCCGCAGTCACGTTGTCGGCGATGGACATGTTTGGGAAGGGATTCGGCTTCTGAAACACCATTCCGACCCTTCGCCTGACGTCGACCGCGTCCAAGTCAGACCCATAGATGTTCTTCCCGTCGAGCAACACGCTCCCGGTGACCCTGGAACCTGGGACCAGCTCATGCATCCGGTTCAGACACCTGATCAGTGTGGACTTGCCGCACCCGGATGGACCGATGATAGCTGTGACTTTGTTTGACCTGACATTCAGATTGACGTCGACTAGCGCCTGTTTCGTCGAATACCAGGCATCGAGACCGACGACTTCCATCTTGGTCTCGAGTGCGTCGTGGGGTTCGAGTCTTTGCCTTTCTTCGACATCCAGGGATGTCACACTCTCAAGCATAGGCCTTCTTCCCCCTTGTGATAAGCCTCACCGCAGCGTTGATGCCTAGAACAATCGCAATGAGGATGAGAGCGGCCCCCCAGGCCATGTTTTGCCAGTTCTGGTACGGCGAGGTACCGAAGTAGTAGATGTAGTACGTGAGTGAGCCGACAGGCTGGTTGAATCCCGAGAACCACAGGGTGCTTATGCCGGCAGTGAGAATCAGGGGTGCAGTTTCACCCGTTATTCTAGCGATGGCGAGCAGAGAAGCTGTGGCAATGGCCTTCTTCGCGTTGGCCATTATCAGGAGCGAGGTCCTCCACTTCCTGATACCAAGGGCAATCGAAGCCTCGCGAATGGAGTTAGGCACAGACTTCAGCGCCTCGGCCGTGGTGTTGGAAACAATCGGAATCATCATTGTCCCCAGGGCGACGCCGCCGGCCAGGACGGAGAAGCTCTGGAACGTGAGCACTATCAGCGTGTACGCGAGCACCCCGGTGACAATGGAGGGGATTCCCGCCAAGACATCCCCCAAGAAGCGAACGGCCGAACCATATCTGTTTGTCACGCCGTACTCTGAAATGTACACACCAGAGAAAAGCCCTATCGGCAGTCCGATTGCACTGGACAAGGCCACCAGCAGCAGGGTTCCCTGAATGGCATTGCCCATCCCGCCGCCGGAAGCGTTCGCCAGCGGGGGAAGCTGAGTGAAGAAGTCCAAGTTGATGACGGAAATGCCCTTTGACGCTATGTCAAAGAGGATGCTGAGCAAGGGAACTATCGCAAGGCCAAGCGCAACAACAGTGAAGACCGTCCAAAGCTTGTCCGACACTACGCGGCGGAGCTTCAAAGGTAAGACGCGGCCTCCCGGCTCCGGATCAGCCTTCGAATCAACAACCTCGCGACCACATTTGCAATGAAGGACACGACCAGAAGGACTAGCCCGGCCTCTATCAAAGCCGAAATGTATACCTGGGTGGTCGCCTCCGTGAATTCACTCGCAACCAAGGCGGCTAGGCTGTATCCTGGCGACAACAGGGAGGCAGAAATCAATGGGGTGTTCCCGATGAGCATGGTGACAGCCATGGTCTCCCCGAACGCTCTCCCAAAACCGAGGAAAATCGACGCGAACACGCCGGACCTGGCGTAGCTCAGCACAGACATCCGAATTACCTCGGACCTTGTCGCGCCGAGGGCGTACGCTGCTTCGCGCTGAGAATCGGGGACGGCGAGAAGCGCGTCCCTTGAAATCGAAGCCACCATCGGTATGATCATGATGGCCAAGACAATCCCAGCCGTGAGTACGCTGACCCCGTAGATGGTCCCCTGGAAGATAGGAAGGAAGCCGAGGCGTGACTCCAGAATCGGATAGACGTTGGTCCGAAGGATAGGCGCAAGTACGAACAGGCCCCACAGGCCGTAGATTACGCTGGGGACGGCGGCAAGCATCTCAACGACGAATGAAATCGGGGACCTCAAGACCTGAGGGGAGATTTCAGACAAGAAGATTGCCACCCCTAGGCTGATGGGGACGCCGATGATCAAAGCAATAGCAGAAGTCACCAGGCTCCCGTACAGCATGGGGAGCACCCCGAACACCTGATTGTTGGGGTCCCAGGTCGAACCTGTGACGAAGCTTATTCCTGATTTGAGGGTAAGAGTGGAGCCGTAATACAATTCAAAGAAGTATATCAGGCTGAGAACGACCGCCGAAGAAGCGAATATCAGCGTCATTGACTTGAAAGCGGTATCCGCGCCGGAGCGTCTTCGTTTCAAGGTTTGACCCATCGAATTAGGCGCAATAAGGGAGGACCATTCATCCTGATTGGATGAATGGAGTTCCGTTGTAGTTCATCTTGGCGATCAGCGATTGGTCGGTGGTCACGACGCTGGCAGGAAGAGAGGGGTAGAAAAGCGGGGGACCTAGGGACTGGCCGTGGGTCACGATCCACCAGAAGAGCTGGGCTACATCATTCCCTTTGCCCTGGCTGCCCTGGTTCTGCCAAACAAGCAGATAGGTGTAGGTTGAGATTGGGTAGGAAGCTGCCCCGGGAGCATTGGTGATGGAGAAGGTAGGGTTTGATTGCACCTGGGACGAGAAGTCCGAAGCCGCCGAGGTCACCCCGGCTAAGCTGGGCTGCAAGAAGTTACCCGCCTTGTTCTGCACCGCCGCCGATAGGAGTTTGTTGCTGAACGCGTAGTAGGAGTCAGCATATCCGACGGCGAGAGGGTTCTGGCCCACGTACGCTGCGACACCAGCGCTTCCCTTCCCGGCTAGTTCGCCGGCTGCAGGCCAATTGATTGAGGTGCCGAAGCCCTTCCCCGACGCGTTCCAGTCGGCGCTGACTTTAGAGAAGTAATTGGTCAAGGCGTAGGTTGTCCCGCTGCCGTCAGACCTGTGGACAGGGATGATGGTTATGTTTGTTGTCGCGTTGAGGTCCGCTACCTTCGGATTGAGGGCGCGTATGGCAGGATCGTTCCAAAGGGTTATCTTCTGAAGATAGATGTCCGCGATTATGGGTCCGGTCAGGTTGAGGTTTACCTTGACCCCGGGGATGTTATAGAATATCGCCACTGCACCCAGGGTCTCCGGTATCTGTAGGAGAGGCCCTTTCACCGCTGTGTAATTGCCAGAGACCGAGGACGCAACTGGTGCGTCGCTCCCTGCGAAGTCAAATGTCCCCTTCAGAATACCAGTGATGCCCGCACCGCTTCCTATTGCTTGATAGTTTGTCTTGACTGCGCCGTTGGTGTAATCCGAGAAGCCTGCCACCCAAACTTGCATGACGGGATTGACGAAGGATGAGCCCCCTGCCTGCAGAGTGAGGGGAGTTGTTGGAGATGTGCTCGTGGTGCCACTGGTACCAGTGGTAACAGTAGTCGTGACAGTCCCTCCGCCGCCGAATGGCTTCAAGATGTAGATTCCGGCCACTATCACGAGGATTACAACGACTGCCACCACCGCAGTCACCGTTGAGCTGACCGCCGTTTTCTTAGAAAGCCGCATGTCGTTTACAGCCGTAACCAACATCAACAAGTGATTTATTGATAGTCGATAGAGTCTATGGCCACAATCATAGAATATAGAGCTGTACCGTCGAATCCTCTTCGAAAGAACGTTAGTCAAGCCTCCAAAGAGGGAATCAGCATGGCCCCCTAACGCGGGGGGTTCTCCTTAGACCTCAAAAAGAGTCCAACTTCGCCATGGCCGTTGAGGCCACCGCCTGCTCAATACGGCATGTGGGTGAGAGAAAGATATATAGTGGCTATTGGGTATCAAGCAGGAATGACAGGGGAAACCAGGAGGCCTGACTTCAGGAAAGTTCAGGTGACCGGCGGTAATAGCTTCGTAGTTTCGCTTCCGAAAAGCTGGGTCATTGATGTCGGATTGCGCGCCAAAGACCCCGTTGCTGTGATGGTCCAGCCCGATTCGTCTTTGCTGATAATTCCAAGGCGAGATATCAGGACAACCTCCAAGTCTGAAGCTACCTTGGAGGCATCCCAGGGCCTAGACAAAGACTTCCTCCTACGGCATTTCATTTCCTACTACCTCGCCGGTTACGACACCATTCGAATAACTCTTGGAAAGGCCGACTCGTCGCTGAGGGGTTTCATTCGAGAAGGGATCCGCAGGAAGCTCGTTGGAGTGGAGATCATCGAGGAGTCGTCAGGGGGAATCCTCACACAGTGCCTTTCTGGATACGTCGACCTCCCACTGAAGAAGGCCCTCGAGCGGATGGCCATCATCGCCAGCGGCATGCTCTCCGATTCGGTGGGCGTCCTGAAAGGAGGGACCCGCGGTATGGCCGAAGAGGTAATCGAGCGGGACGACGAGGTCGACAGGTTCTACCACTTCTTGCTCAGACAACTCAACATCGCTGTGAGGGACAGGTCGGTCATTCAAGAGATTGGACTTACCTCAACGAGGGACTGCCTAGGGTACAGGTTAGTCGTGAAGAGTGTTGAAAGAGTGGCAGACCACGCCGCAGGGATAGCAGCTCAGGCTGCGAATCTTCAGAGCGTCTCTGAAGGAGCTGTAAAGAAAGTTCAGGAAATGACCGCACTTTCCAAGAAAGTCTTCGATGGGTCAATCGCTGCCCTGTTGCGCCTCGACGGCAAACTGGCGGAGGACGCGATTGCTCGGAGTAAGGAGGTAGTCCAGATGGAAGGTAAAATCAGCAGAGAAGTGCTAGCCCCCAGGATGAGCGGAGCCCAGGTGGCGTCGAAGAAACTGATGCTGGAAAGCATCAGGCGGACTGCAGAGTACGGTTCGGACATCGCGGAGATAGCCATCGACCTGACGGTCGCGGAACCTCAATCAGTCTGATTGGACCGGTCTCGGGCACATGGCGATGCCCTAAAGCAGCTCAGGGAGCTCGCACGTCCGCTCGAGCATGCCTACCAGAACGGTCTCGCCTCTTTCAGTCAACTGGACGTTTTCTGCGACCTCGTCACCTTCGAGGCTGGAGACTACCTCCACGAGGTACTCTCGCTGGAGCCACCCCAGAAGATCGCCGAAGGCGAAGGGGGTCAACTTGGTCCTTTTTTGGAGCGACTTTAACGTCCATCCGCCTGCTGCCGACCAGCGCCAATAAAGCTACGAGGCTTTGGTTCGACAGGATGTTCCACGGACCTGACCTGATGGGACCGATCATTCTTGTTTCTTGCATCTCGACAGTTCATTGAAAGGAGTGAACTAAATGGGTTCTCGACGGAGGTTCTAGAACCTTACAGAGAATATAGAGAGCGCTTGTCGTCAGCTACCCGGCAAACCGAGGCTCTGCGATACTGACTTCGAAAGTTCGCCGCCAAGAGCCTTCATCCTTTCTTGAATGAAGTCCAAGGTGAGGTCGCCATTTGAATTGGGAGTCGGGGCGCCCGCGGTAATCTTCTTTATCAACGCCCTGTAGCTGGGACCCATCACAGTCAGAACAGTCTGTAGAATTTCCCTGAAGTTGAGGTCGTCGAGCGACGCCTCCTCGTTCAGCGAGAATCGTAAAAGGGCCACCTTCTTCTTGGAAAGATCAGCCAGCTCCCCCACAAGCTCGGCCGCCGCCTTCTTGATAGCGTCTAGGTCGACGTAGGCAACCAGGGAAGGGTCATTCATCACGTTCACTGCCTGAATATGGTCGCTGTACTCCAATCCCACAAAACCGTCGTCCTGGTTTCCCGATGTTACCACCTTCATCTTGGACCCGTTGCCTGATTTCTCGAAGCTCGCACGCAATCTACCCCCAGAACTCTCGGCTGCGGCCAGCACGTACTGGTCGAGCCTTTCAAATCCTGGGACCCTGCTCTTGCCCAATAGCGCCTTGGCGAACCTTACAGGTACCTTGATCTCGTGCCCGAGCTCCGACAGAGTGAGCGGCTCATGGAACAGTTTTGAGTTTTGGGCGGCAAGCCTGAAGTCGTATCTGATCCCTCCTTCACACTCGCACCTGGACCTCCCTTCATAGAGCTCCTCCGAAAGTTTGACCTCGACGATGTTCTCGATTACGGGTAGAGGGTCAGAACCAAAATAGGCCTCGAGGCTCTTCAGGGCCTTGTCTCTCTCGCTCGAAGCAATGCTGCGGAAGTCCTCGAGCTCTTGGGTCGCCTTTCTTTGCAGCTTGCTCTTGGCCTGATCCTTGGCCGTGACAAGGAATCCTTCAAGTTGCTTGGACAGCCCTTTCAGCACGCTTTCTGATTCCTCCTTCATCGAGGCTAGAATGTTTGTGAGTTCTTCGGTCCGGGCCTCAAGCTTGCTGAGGGCTGTTTCCAAATCGCCTTCGGTGCTTCGGGCAGATTCTTCCAGTTGTTTAGCGTGGTCGGCGAACCTGACAGCATCAATTAGGTGCGTTAGTGTCTGCTTCAGCGAAGCAGCTGCTTCCATTCGGGGTTCGCTCCTTGGGTTGGGCTTTAACCGTTTTTCCCGATGGGATAAAAGAATGTTAAGGATGAAATACTCCTGCAGCGCCGTTGCGCCTCCCGATTGAGCGCGACTGAGAGGCGTATTGAGGAGATGCTGGACAGGCTTCTTCTTGAGGCCAAGGGCATCTCGCTCCTTCTCGGTTCCGAGGCCGAATTGAGAGGGGCGCTCGAAAGGAAACTCATCGAATCGCATGATGAGAGCATCCGTCGGTTCGTAAGAGCGATTCAAACGAAGAAGCCTGCGCAGTCAGGTCGGCTGTTCGTGATAGCCCTGGGAGAGCTGCTGATGGCGTCGCTTCTGGTCGTTGCTGGGACTGTAGTCTTGGTGCCTACCATTGTAGGGGTGAACACATACACTGGCCTCGTGCAGTACTTCACCGACAAGACTTCAAGCGTGCTCGGGAGTTCGCCTCTGTCACAGTACATCTCGTTCATTGAATTCGGGTTCGGGGTGGTCCTCATGCTTTCAGCTTTCTACTCCCTACGTGAGGCGGCTCTCAATCTCAGAAAAGCGGGCCTGTCTGTCAGACCGGGCGAGTCGTAGTGCAGGTCCTCAGCCCGAAAGTGAGGATCGGAGCGTTGGCTCTAAAGACGGTAGGGCTTGTGGTAGGCGTCCTCCTCGCATTATTTGCCCTTGGCTACGTCTACGATGAACTAACGTTCTTGACCGGGCCTGGAGGCGTGAGCGTAGGGGACGTGCTGGCGGTCCTCGCCGGAGTTTCGCTCGTATTTTCAGGCGGGGCGCTCGTCGCTCAACTCCCAGAATCACTCCTTGCGCGGTTCAGGCGGCTGCCTCACGCAATGATGAAGAGAAGGCCCGTCTACGGGCTGGGGACGATGCTTGCGGTGGGAGTGGGGGCCACCCTCGGTTCGCCGCTTTTCATCCTCATCCCCGAAAACATACTGCAGTATGAATTCGTCTCAATCCTCTCGCTGATCTTGGCGACCTTGTTGTCGGTGGCTATGGCGAAGGTGTACTCTGACATGTACATAACGTCCAAGAAACTCGGGCTGGAAGGAGTTGGCGGCCCGTCCTTCACGAAGGTAGCGGTGGGAGCGCGCAGTGTCCGCTATTTCGTGTCCCGTCTTTCCATGTGGGTCTCCAACACGGCGCTGGCCGCGTACACCAAAATCGTCTTTCTGATCTTTGTTCTAGACCCTCGGTACCTGCCTTCCATCTTGAACGCCTACGGTCTCACGCCGTTTCAGGCCGACGTCACCACTTACACGGTTGCGGGGGCGTTCGTTGCGTGGACGATTCTGAATGTGCTCTTCGAGCAAAGATACCTCAAAATGCTCGGACTGTTCCAGATTGTTATGACAGCAGCCTTGCTGGTTATTTTGGTCTACCACTCCTTAATCCTTGGTGCGACCGGGTCTTGGAACTTCTCCGGGCTGTTCGGGACATCGCTGGGGCCCGGGTGGGTGTCCGCACTAGTGATCAACACAGGCTACCTTTACCTTCTATTTTTCGGCTTCCAAGAGATCCAATCTCTGGAGCGAGACTCTATGGAAAGGTCGAAGGTGCCAATTCTATCATGGGTGAAGCGGGGACTGACCTTGGAACGAACAAAGTACCTCGGGGTTGCGATGGTGCTGAGTGTAGTAGTCGCCTCGCTTGTCAATATCTTATACGGACTGGCCGTCTACTCCTCGCATGCATCGCTTCAGGGGTCCGCGATACCGGCGCTCTTCTTGGCGGGAAATCTCCTAGGACCGGGCCAGGAGCTACTTGTCGCCATTGCGTTCCTGATTGCGACCGTCACTACCTTCGTCCCCGCCTTCCTAGCGGCCGCAAGGCATCTGGGGTCCCTCGGCGAGGACGGGTACATGCCGACTTCTCTTGCGAATCTGTCTTGGGTGTTCACTCTGGTGGCCATCCTCCTCCTAGCCGTCGGCAACCAAGATTTCCTTGTCAACATCACCGATTTTATGGTCCTGATCAGTCTCGGCATAATCAGCCTATCTGCCATCTGGTTGAGGAGGCGATCCGGCCCAACGACCAAGATCGGCAGGGCGCTGCCGCTCCTAGTGGGGCTCAGTTGCTTCGTCTTCGGGGGGGCGGTCTACTTCGTCAACCCTTCGGTGGTGGTCTTCGGGTCCATGGCTGTCATTTTCGCCTATCTTATTTTTGATATTATCGAGCTCGGGACTCTTGGAGCACAGCTTTTCCTGTCGGCTTTCGGCTTCATGTCCATTTTCGCCATGACCGCATTCAGACATACCATATATGAGGGCGGGATTCTGAAATTCATAGGTAAGCCAGCCGGAATCGACCCCAGCGTCTTCGTCATTTGGGGACTCCTGCTATCGTCCACGCTTTTGGCAATCAACGTACTCATCGACGTACGAATATTGCAGAGGACTTCGGTCTTCTAGGCACTCCTGCCGTTTTCTCACTGCCGAAAATGGGAAGTCTTGGGAGCGCTTTCTGGGTGCTTTTTTCGAGGATCTAGCTATTTCCTCTTGGTACGAGATGGAAGGCCAACAGGACATGCGTCGTGGTTGACATTAATCTATGGTTATGATTACGCTCCCTGTCTTTTGACCTGTGTCGACATATCTGTGGGCCTCGGCCACTTGTTCCAGCGGATAACGTCTGTCTATTACCGACCTTGTCTTTCCTGCTTCAATGATCTCTTTGAGGATTAGCAGTTCTTCGGAAGTATATGGGAGCGTCCCTCCTATTACTTTCTTGCCGCAACTCCTCGAGGACCTTAGCCCTTGAATCTGCTGCGATAACCCTGGGTTGCCCAGAATGAAGACCCCGTCTTGTTTCAGGGACCTCAAGCAACCTGAGAACGAGGCCTTGCCTACCACGTCAAAAATGACGTCGTAGGTCTCGCCGCTTTTGGCAAAATCTTCTTTGGTGTAGTCAATAACGTGATCTGCTCCTATGGAGCGAAGCATGTCCAATTTTGCTGTACTGTCAACACCAATCACATCCGCCCGGATGCCTTGGCAAGCTGAACAGCTAGAGTGCCTACGCTTCCTCCTGCACCATTGATCAGAACCTTCTGCCCCCTCTCGATCCTCACCTTACTGAAAAGATGAAATGAATGAAGTCCCCCAGCAGGAACCGCCGCGGCTTCCTCGTAGGTCATGTTGACCGGTTTGGTCGCGATCAATCCTTTTTCGGGCAGACAGTCATATTCAGCGTATGCCCCGAGACGAAATCCAATGAACGCGTAGACCTGGTCGCCGGTCTTAAACGACTTCACGTCGCTGCCTATTGATTCGATTTCGCCGGCCAGCTCCTGCCCAAGTATTCCCCTTCTTGGTCTCGTGAAACCAAATCCCACTCTCATAAGGAGCTGGAAAGGGAGAGGAAAATCGAGGCTTCGCAGCTCACAGTCTCCTTTTAGTACTGTAGCTGCGTGTACTCTTATCAAGACTTCGTCGTTCCTGGGAGTTGGTTTTTCCAGTTCCCTCAGTTGCAGAACATCAGGAGGACCATACTTGGTGCATACGATTGCTTTCATTCGATGTTAGTTCGTCGAACAAAGTTCATCGTGAACAAGTAATATAAGACTCGCCTTCGAATGAAAACCAATGCCCGATACCGCCTATGAGAATTATCTTCACGCAGAGAAAATACTTTCCTATCAAAAAAGTGAGGATGAACTTATTTGCGACGGCGAGAGGGACTTCCAAGGAGTCCAGCAGGAATCCGAGTTCATCTGGACGAGAATCAATCTCCTGCTGAAGAGGACAGGAACGTGCATTGAGGGCGAAGACCTGAGCGGGGCCACCCGTTTGCTGGAACAGGCCGCGGCTCTCTGGAGCAGCCTCACTGCGAAGGTCGAGGAGCTATTGTGGAGGCTCTGGCCCAACGATTTCCAGAAGATAAGAAAGACCATCGGCTCCGGGAGCACATCAGATTCGCCACGTTACCGTGAGTCGGAACGTTTGGCGAAGAGCCTCTGGGGACCATTCACTGCCCAGTTGGAGAAAAGTACGGTTACTTTGAAACAGCTGCTCGGAACGGAGGGCCATGACGACTTGAGAGCACTCCTGAAGGCCATGATGTGGTACGATTACAGAGTGCAGGAGTTTGCGATCGCGCACATTTACCTTGTTCTCGGAAAGATTGGTGACAGAACCGTGGGTCTCAAAGGAGGGACCACCGACTACCTGGTCAAACGCCAGGGTAACTTCCTATTTCCACCACTCTGGGATTCTATCAACGAATTATATCAATAGGTTATCTGAAAATGGAATTCTTTCTCGAAGCCAAGTCACCGCAGAAGAGAGGCACAAGGGAGAGAGTAGCTGCGTGACAGGGGAAAAAGCGGCCTCCGACTGGAGGAGTTTCATGAGGAAGCATTGGAAGGCAGTTGCAATATTCGTCGCAGCAGGTGCCCTGGCGGTCGCGGGCACCGTCTACGTGTTCTTGTGGTTCGTGAAGAACGCCCAATCATCAGGTCTGGTGCCTGCGACGCTGGGCCTCTGGACGATGGCGAACCTGGTGACTTTCATCTTGTACACGATCTTCTGGGAGCTTCTCTTAATCGGAATCCCTGTCGTCATAGGCGTGGTTGCAGGTTGGATGTGGTGGAGAATACTGCCAGTTGAGGAAAGGAGAGGATATCACTTTGGCAGAAGGTCCCGCGCGACGGGCGGGAGCGGCGGATTTTCATTGTTCTTCTTCATCGTATTCTGCATCAAGGTATACCTCGATGGCAACTGGAACGTCCCCATCGCAAGTTGGACTTTGGATTATGTAGTGGGATCGATGGTTCTGATTCTAGAGTGGGTAGTGCTTATCTTCGGAATCCCTGCAGGGATAGGAATAATCTGGTGGATTCGCCACGAAACGAAGAGAGGCACCTCGGAAACAGCTTCCTGAAAGTAGGCGAAGCACAAGAGATGTCTTAGCATAAGAAACAGGATTGAGTAAACCATGACCCTTAAGAATTCTTCAAAAAAGAACAGCAGGCTTGTCTTTCCAATGATGTTTTTGGTTCTAGCAGCAGTGAATATCTCAATCAGTCCATTGTTGCAATTACCATCTTTCTTGGATCCGACGACTCTGATTCAATGGGGCGGAGTTGTAGGCATAGCGGTGGTAATTTTCGTGGAGACAGGGTTGTTTTTCGGCTTCTTTCTGCCTGGGGATTCATTACTCATAACAGCCGGGATACTTGCATCAACCGGATATCTTGACATTAGATTGCTGATAGCCCTATCGATAGGAGGTGCTGTGACTGGTGACCAAGTTAACTACACCATCGGACGTCGTTTGGGTCCTGGGCTGGTAAGGCGCAACGAACGCTTTCAATCGTATCTGAAAAGAGCCGAGAAATTCTATGCGGACCACGGAACAAAGACAGTCACCATAGCCAGATTCGTGCCCGTAATCAGAACCTTCGCGCCTGCCGTTGCCGGCGCAGCGAGAATGAAATATCCCAAGTTCGTTGTATACAATATTGCTGGAGGAGTGATGTGGGTTCTGTCGACAACATT
>JAPCJK010000139.1 GCA_027886975.1 Nitrososphaerota archaeon | reverse complement strand
TTCTGTGCTGCCAGGTAAAGGTCTGCGAGCAGGTCCGGCTCTTCTTCGACGCCGATAATGCTGGCGACGAACCTTGCCGCCCTTCTGCTGTCCCCGAACACTTCGAACGGGTCGAGCCCTGCCCCTTGATCCTCCCTGAACCGGTGCACCACACTCTTCGTCAACCCCGCAAACGAGTTCTCGTAGGTGCCATCAGGGCCTACAGCGTACTCCGGTCTGACTATGCTGTCGAAGACGAACATCGCCATTCCTTCGTTCTGGGAAAGCATCCTCGACATCAACGTCTTGATCAGGGTCGACTTGCCGAAGCCCGACTCTCCCATCAAGGCAATGTTGTAGTTTTCCTTCTCGAAGACGTCGTAGAGAATCGCGTTTCCCGTCTGCAGGTTCTGTCCCACGAACACACCATCGTGGTCCACCACGTCCAGTCCAGCGAAGGGAAAAAAGGTCGCTGCGCTCGACGTCGGCAGGAAGAAATGTCTGCCCCTGGCCCATTTCGGCCCTTTGTCCTGGTACAGTGATAATTGGAGCCAGCGGGGAGAGTCGACCTCCCCGACGAGACCCCTGAGGGTCTGCCTCAGCCTGACTTCCTTCTCCCGGACATCGGCCCTGGTCTTTCCTCTCAATACAACGACAACCTTCATCTTGACGAGCTTCTCCCTACCGGCTGCCACCAGCTCTGCGCTCTGCTGGGCCCTCTGGAACTCTAGTTGGTCCTCTGGGTCGACATACCTCCCCTCGCTCTGCCTCATGATTACTTTGGCCCCCATCGAGAGCGTGTGTGATCTTGCCTCCTTCCTGGCGTGGTCAGGGTCAAGAGGGATGATCTCCACACTGACTTCGTGAGCCACTGGATAGACGCTGGTAAGGAAGCCCGGATGCGTAGCTCCGCCGAGCTTTGTGACGTTGTAGACCCTGGCCAAGGACCCCTGCGAGTCCTGCACATACCGGCTGGTCGCGCTCAATGGTTTCAGCTCTGAGATTGAATCTGCCTTCGCGAACCGCGTTCCCAAAATCGGAAGGGCAGTGTTGATGTCGAGGGGTGAAGATATGAAATATCTCTTGTAGGGGATGACGTATTCCTCCCCGCCGGCGTCAAGCCTCCTCTCGTCCTCGACTATCCGAAACACAATCCTATCGTTCAGAGATTTCAGGAACTGAATGAAGTGGTCAAGAACACTGGCGGCCTGTTTTTCCGGGAGGTTGAACAGGTTAACAGGTCTGAGCTCATACGAGTGCACAAGTGCCTGCTGTTCTCCCCTTCCGGTGCGCAAGATCTTCAGCAGATGTGGCATAGCACTTGGTCTCAATTCTGCTTTGCAGCTTAAAACGGGTCATTGCCGTGGTGGCCCCGTCGACTTATTCGGCGTACTCGACCTCCCGATGTCCAAGACGCCTCGCACTATCAAGAAACCACAGGCGACTTCAGGAATCAAGATAAGCGGCGAAGAGTGCAAAGCGATGAAGTAAAGCACCGCCGACAAGACCATTCCCGAGAACAGCTCGTCGGCACTGTTCGCCTTTTGATCCTGGCCAACTCGTCGTAGTTTTCTGTCAATCACGAGGGAAAGAGCTCCCGCCGCGGCAACGAAAACCAGCAGCCCTTCCCCTGTTACCTTCAGCGGAATGCTGCTCGCCAACACGGAAAGGGAAAATGTTGCCAGCAGGCAGCCGGCCACCGTTCCGAGCAGGAGAGGCCTGGTACTGGGTTTGGTTTCAGGAATCGTCTTTGGCGGAATGATTCTTTGCGGTTCTGCCACACTCCTGAGGATGCCCTGCTTGCGCACGAACCTGTAGTACAACTGGAGCTCAACGGGCGCCATTTTCACCCGCTTCGTGGCGAAGACAAACCCGATCGAAAGAAAGAACAGGAAAACTCCGACTCTAACAAATGGCGAAACTCCCAGGAAGGTGAAAGCAGAGGACGATAGTACAAAACCGAGAAGCCCTGTGAAGCTCAGCATGAAGAGCTGTCTCGGAGCCAGGTTGAACCCGAGGAGTGGGAGCGATCTCCTTTCCCACCAAGACTCCTCCGGCCACCACAAGACTTCCGACATAATCACAGTGGAACCCTGTTCGACTTAAGACGTGAGGAATTGGAAAATGGTGGTGAGGGAAGGGGAATTCTTCGGAGCTTCCTTAAGGGACGTAGTTGCGCTGGAGTCTCCGGTTAAGCTCGCCTAGAAAGTAGAAGCAGATGACCAAAAGTCCGATGACAGTCAGAATCAGCACCAAGCCTCCACCAGTCAGGTTCGTCGGCGCTACCGAACTTACAAGTATTCCGTCAAGTTCGGCCACTGCTCCCCAAGAGTTCCTCACGAACAGCGAAATTGAAGACGAGCCGCTGGGCACGTTGAATTCCAGCGTGTGTAGCCCGATGAAGCCGGGAGGGTCGAACGACCCTATCGGCGGATAGGTACTCGGCAGAGACTCGTTGTCGAGTAGAACTCCCAGATCATTCTTGACCCACACCTGCGTAGCTCCAGCCGTCATCTGGCCGAGTACCGGATTGATCTGATAGGCTGAAGTACCAATGATTTGGGGTGGCGAGGCCAATCCGAAGAGGCACCCGCTGATGCAGACCGGGACAGTCGCATTCTGCCCCCATGACATCGCGTATTCCTTGCTCATCTGACCGGGGATCGTCGTCGTGATGTAGAACGGGGTCGATTTGTTGTTGCTCCAGAGCAGGTATGACATCGTCCCTCCGTAGGTGAAGTTCGCTGGATACGTGAAATTCATGGGCAAGGCCACAAGAGAGCCCCTCGGGTCGACGTAGTAGCCTGTGAAGTCCGTGAATGGAGCCGGGGTGAACGACTTGTTGCTTACTACTATGATGGAAAATGACCCGACGGTCCGATAGGTGAAGTTGTAGGCCGAGACCAATCCAGACTGTCCCGAGTAACTGGCGAATGGAAAACTAGGGGCGAACGAATAGGCCGCCTTGCCGGTGGTGTTTCCAATTATGGATATTGTGTAGATGGGTTGGGATGCGTTTCCTGCCATTGCAATGTTCGTCTGGTTTACGAGGAAGTACCAGGCCCCGCTCTTCTCTTGGTAGGGCCTTAGCGTCATATTGGAGTTGGCGGCATAGAGGTCATGTTTGAATGCCCTCTCCACGGACAGGTCACTCCCAAAGCGTGCCCTAAGCTCGGACATCAGAAAGGAATCCAGTGGGCTGGGGTTGAAGACCCTGATTGTAACATTGGACACTGACAGTTCGGGTTTCCCAAGTCCGTTGTAGGTGCGGAAGACCAGAATGCCGTTGTAGT
>JAPCJK010000138.1 GCA_027886975.1 Nitrososphaerota archaeon | reverse complement strand
GTCCCCATGTCTATGTAATTCCCGACAGTCAGGTATGTCCCTGCCATGCTGACCATCTCGAGCCCCTCCGCTATTGCCGCGGGGATGCCGACGCATTCGACGACTAGTTCGGCGCCTCTTCCTTCAGTGACACCGCGAATCTCGGCAATCCTTTCCTTGGGAGTGTCGTACTTCGAGATGTCGATTGTCAAATCGGCCCCCATTCTCTTAGCGAGTTCGAGACGCTCCTTCGGTGCCCCTATCACCACAACCTTTCCAGCGCCGACCATTTTGGCCATAGTTGCATGTGATAGGCCCAGGGGCCCTGATCCCTGGATCACCACGGTGTCGCCAGGCCCCACCCCCTCCTTCGCTAACCAATACGGAGCCATCGCCCGCGCGAATGAGCCGTAGGCGACTGCCATCGGCTCAGCCAGGACGGCCACGTTGTCAGGGAGCCCGGCCGGGACTTTGAACAGGTGGACCTTTGGGACTATGTACATGTACTCGGACCACCCTCCGAACAAGTGGGGCGGTTGCTTGCAAGAAATAGTTGTCCCGTAACCGAAGACGGTCTCACACCAGCACCAACCGTAGAAGTTCCTGCAGTTGTAGCATTCGCCACAGTTTACGTCGCAGGCAGGGACGACTCTGTCACCCTTCGCGAGCGGGGCCCCATTCGAATCCCTCCATTGGCCCTCATTCTCGCCAAGCTCTTCGATGTAACCGAGGTTCTCGTGTCCAGGGATCAGAGGGAAGGTGGACTCTTGGCCGCCAGGGTGGACCGTCTCGCCGTGGAACATGTGCTTATCCGTTCCGCACAAACCCGATCCAATCATCTTCACGAGGGCAGCCTCGCGTCCCAGGTTCGGCATCGGGAATCGTTGGAGACCAATCGAGCCGGGTTTCTTCATCACAGCGGCCTCCACCTGAATCGGTTTTCTGGAGGGGATGAATCTCTGTCCTCGGGGTCAAGGTTGAGACCTCATCCTTTTAGGCGAATCTTCGGCCGGAAAGGAAGGCATACGCTGGGTCTAGAGAAAAAAGCGGAGCGGGATTGAACTTACTCAGGTGGGATTTCGCTGTAGACCTTCCCGAGGTCTACTCCGATTCCCTTCGCGTGCGACGAGGCTGCTGCGTAGATTACCAGTCCTATGATGATGGTCCCTATGACCACCCCGTAGGAGAAGTTTAGGTTTCCGCCGAGGAACACCGTCCCGAGAGGGCCGCTGAGTGGGACTGAAAGGGCGACAATGTAGAAGAGGAATGAGCCAACTCCGACAAGGGCAGCGAGCCCAAGTGCGGCGCTGTTTGCGAACTGACCTACCGTCGACTTGAAGAGGTCTTTCTTTCTCCATGCGAAGACCATAGCCGCCAGGAGCGGCATCAAGTATCCGATGGGCGCAATGAGACCCAGTTGAAGATAGGTCGAGAAGAAGTTGGTGAAGAAGTAGAGTGTGACAAATATCCAAGAAAGTACCCCGGCCACAAGGACCGCGTTACGGGGCGAATGGAATCTGTCGCTGACGCCGGCCAGACTGTTCGGGAGGAGCCGGTCGAAGGAAGCAGCGAAGATCATTCTGGATATCGTCACGATGTACGCCACGCAGACAATCAACCACCCTATCAACAGCGAGAGCCCGACGAACACCGCTGCGGCCGGGCTGCCCAGACTGGCGAGAAGTGAGGTTGTCGGCAGTGTGGGAAGGGTCGAGGGACTGTTCGCCTGAACGGAGCTCAGCGCGTTGATGAAATTGATGCCGAAGTCTCTGTACACTAGGAACGCCATGCTAATCAGCAATAGTACCGTGACTATGACTGAGATGAATAGGGACCTCCACATGGAGGACTTCACATTCCTCGTCTCTCCGGCGAGGTAGGCGCCGAAGTTGAAACCAGTGAAGGTGAGGAAGCCCCAAGGGATGGCTGCAAGCACCGAAGGAGTGATCCAGTCCGACGGGGATGGCCCCGCCTGCGCGATTATGCTATTGTAGGTCACACTTGTAAAACTCCCTCCCGCCGCGCTCATCGCTTTGTTGAACAGAGCAGGTATAGTGTTGGGGTCGATGAGGAGGAGGATGCCGATGAATCCGGCCGTGCTCAGGTAGTAGAGAGCAAGGCCTGCTCTCTGGAACCAGGCGAAGATCCTCAGCCCGAAGATTGAGATTACGATGTAGAGGATTACAAGAAATGTGGCGATTGCATACCCGGCCCCCAGGCCGGTCGAAGTGAGACTCATGGCGAAGCTGACCCAGCCAGAATTCCCAGTCGTCACCCCCAACGCATAGATCAGTTGGGACAGAGCGATGGAGACGTTGGACCAGGTGCTGAGAGTGATTCCTACTATGAGGGTGGTAATGAGCAGGAAGACGAACTGGACGCTCCCGTAAACTGGCCCAAGAATCCTCGTGGACCAGACGTAGTCCCCGCCGCTTCTGGGCATCCCCGCGCTCATCTTTGCGTAGACGTAAGACATCGCGAATGCTGGGATAGACCCTAGGGTGAAGACAAGAGCAAGGTTGGCGCCCGGGAAGAAGACAGGGGCGAAGAGGAAAGTCAGGACAAAGCCGTTAACGACGACTATGATGGCTTGTGAGATGATGAATTGGTCGAGAAAACCTAACGTCCTTACAAGACCCGTCGCATCACGTGCGAACGTCTTGGCTTGTTTTTCCAAGCCCCCCGAAGGTCGCCGGACGTCTTAAAAGCGTTCCATGAGAACGCTTATGTGAACGGGGACATCCCAAAGCATCCTTGCCCCTAGAGGACCCTCTGGAGGAGGCGAAACGGGTTCTTGGAGAAGCGCAGAAGAACAAGATTGTCCTGAAACTCATCGGCGGGGTTGCAGTGTGCGTCACGTGCCCTTCCGCCAAGAGGCCGACCCTGGCTAGGCAGTACGTTGACATTGACCTAGTAGGACTTTCTAAGCAGTCCGCTTCCATCAGACATTTCTTCGACCAGCTGGGTTACACACCCCGGGACAGATTCAACGCGATGTACGGGGACCGGCGCCTGATATTCAACGACTCTGAGCACCAGAGGAGAGTCGATGTCTTCCTGGACGTCTTCGAGATGTGCCACACCCTGAACCTGAAGGATAGGCTGAAACTTGACGGGCTCACCATCTCGGTGGCCGACATGTTAGCCACCAAATTGCAGATCGTAGAGGTGACTCAGAAGGACTACAAGGACATGATGGCAATCCTTCTTGACTACGAAGTAGGCAGCTCGGACGACCGGATGATCAACGGAGACTATCTTGCCAAGCTCTGCGGAGGCGACTGGGGTATCTACAAGACGATGACGATGAACCTGGGGCGACTGTCGGAAGTTCTCCCCGAGTTCCAACTGGGTGATGACGGAGAGGTTGTCGAGACGAGGATTAAGGCCCTGCACAAGATGATAGAGAACGAGCCGAAGTCCCTGAAATGGAAGATGAGGGCTAGGATCGGCGAAAGGACGCCCTGGTACCGTCTCCCGGAGGCAGACAAGGAGGTGGTGG
>JAPCJK010000137.1 GCA_027886975.1 Nitrososphaerota archaeon | reverse complement strand
CTTTCATCTATGGGCTACTCAAAGCTTCAGAACGCGATGCGGTTGTGATGCTGGACACTTTCTTCGGTAACCTCGACAAGACCCATATCAGGAACATAACGAAAAATCTATCCGACTTTGGCCAACAGATTATCTTAATGGTTACCTTGACAGAATTTGATACTCTAAATCAACTGGCTGATGCGAAATTCTGGAAGCACGTGAACAGATTCATCTTTGTCAAGACTTTAACAACTACTAACCTTGAAACCAAGGTTAAGGAAATAGGGAGCAGGAACGAGGCGATCAGAGAGGCCCAAGCCCAGGACCTCGAAATTCAGGGACTATCGAAGTGAAACACTAATGGACAACAATCTAGTCTCGAAGACGCGGATTTATGCTTCGGAGGAATCGCACAAGTACTATGATTACCTGTGCAAAACCAGGCAAGTTAGCAAAGAAATCGAGCATGAAAGGAAGGAGAAAGGATTGGTTACCTTTTCTGGCACCCCGCAGGCCTTCTTTACGGCTGCAGCAATAGGTCACATGTTGCAGGGCGGAGAAAGGTATGTAGTGAAGGGAAAGGTGAAAGAGTTACTCCTCCGCGCCGATCATTGGGACAGTTATGAGAAGGAGGACCTCAAACGAAACTTCACCTATTTGGCGAAACTTGAATACCATGTCAGGAGCCCAGACGATGTTCTACAAGTGGTGGCGGAGCTGGCGGAACGAGGCATCCGACATATATGGGACCAATGTCAAAGGAGAGGCTCATTCGAATACCCGAAGATCATAGGGGAACTTCGCTCATCAACTAGCAAAATCAAGGAAGAGTAGTTCGAAGAGTATTCAGGACTTGGTCCCAGAAGGTCGCTTGTGTTCTATCGATATCCAGACTTGGTTGTCATCGTAACAGGCACATTGTCCAGTTGCATTGCAGATTGTGCAACCAACTTTTGGGCCATTCCTGACCTTCATGGGCATCTTCTGAGACGAGGAGCTTGGTGCTGATATAGGTTTTGATTACGCAACTTAGCGGGGCCAAGTTGTGAATTCCACTTTGCTTTCGGCTTGTAGAATCCCCCCGCATAAAAGGGAGGTGGGGTTTTGCCGTCCCCGGCGAGAGGGAGGGGTGGTCGGAGCTGTTGATTGGGAAACGCGAAGGCAGATCACGCGTGCATGAATGTAGCAGCCTAGGAAGATGGTTTGTATTTCAAGGGCCAGTGGACCGCCTCCTCTTGGATGGCGCAACCCGGGCAGATCTACTCGTAGCCTCCCTCGAGAGGTCCCCTCAGCTTGTTGTCTTTCGTGACGCAAAGCAATAATATTGTGACTGGAAGACTCTGGGAAGGCTGGCTCTCTACAGGACGAAAGAAGGGACCTACTCCGAGCTTTCAGAGAGAGCGACAACGCAGACGGAAGGGGCCCGATCACAGCCAAGTTTCGAAAGAGGCGGTCCGGCTACTCCTCACTCATGTCTGACCGAATTGTGGTTCTAACAAAGTTGTCTCGGTTGTGTACGGCATTCAGACGGAAGAATCCTTCAAGAATCGGTTCCACTATGGCCATAACCAATGAGCCTGACAAAGTTCATCGCGATTCCGGATGTCAAAGAGAGGCTCACCGCAGAATTCTCTTTGCCCGCAACCTCTCTGAAGGGCCCGATTCTCGCTCCACCCATCACGAAGAACTACGGCCTGGTGGGCACCGCCTTCGACTACATGATGAGGTTTTACCTTGAACGTCTCAACCCCGGTTGCGAGAAGCAACCCTGGGTAGCGGAGCAATCAGTCGAGCTGACCAAGCCTGCGCCTCGCCTCTTCAAAGCCACCTCGAAGCTGCTGGACTTCGCCAAAGAAAGCTACCGCCATTATCTCGAGACAGGTGGTCTCGACGACGACATCCTTTCTTCCACCATCTTCCTTGCCCAGCTGGACGTGATCTATAGGGCTGGCATCCTCGACCCGGACATAGGCAAGGCCGACCCGGGAGACCTGAAAGACCTGAGGAACCTAATCGGGGCCGTCGACCCCAACCTCTTCAAGGCCCAAAGATTCTGCATGCTCAACCCGACGTTCGGAGAAGCCTCGCTGCTGGTAGGGGGCGCAGATGCTGACATCGTCATCGACGCCACACTGATCGACATCAAGACAACAAAGAAACTGGGGTTCACGAGGGAGCAGTTCAACCAGCTCGTGGGTTACTACGTTCTCAACAGGATTTCCGGCAGGATGGGCTCGGTCGCAGGCGTTTCAATCTCGAAGCTGGGAGTGTACTACTCCCGGTACGGCCTCCTCCACCTTATACCAGTGGATTTTATCGAGAAGAAGGAGGACATCAAGGAATTCGTCTCATGGTTCATTGACAGGGCGAAATCGGCGTATCCTGAAGACCGAGAAACTAGGCAGGGAGAAAGTGCTGACTAGCCGCGACATGACAAGGTAGAACTTCTAAGGCAGGCAGTTGCACTTTGTTCAAAAAAAAAGAGGGGTGGAGAGGGAAAATATCCGCAATGGTGCTGGGTCTATGTTACACCATTGAAGTCTCGTAGATCAGGTCCAGGACCCTCTTAGTCCGGTTGAGGACGCGCATGCAGAGGCCTCCGACCGCCTGGGGGCTGCCCGATTGTGCCTGGCTGGCGATGTATGTCCATGAGAAGCCGTCGGCGGGCTTTCCATACAGTCTTGCAAGGGTCGTTGCGACGAGTTGCGCTATGGTCTCGGCCTCTGGCTCGTGGCCGTGGCCGGTCTTCGGCTCGAAGCTCCGGTGGAGAGCGTGGGCGAGCTCGTGGAAGAAGACGGTCCAGTCCTCGGTCGCCAGGGAGATGACCTTCGCTTCGTAGTCGGTCATGCCGTAGACCCCGGCCGAAAGCCGCAGGTAGTTGACCCGCATCCCGAACCTCCCCGCCACATCGATGAGGGGTGGACGGTCTCTGGGCTTGTAGACCGCGAGCTCTGCACCTTCCGTGTCCTCGTACCTGAAGACGGGGATTGCCCTGAAGCCGACGAGGACTTCAACTGTCTCCTCGCCATCATTGGGATCGGTGACTTCCAGGGGTTTCTCGACGAAGACAGGCCCGAGGATTCTGAACGCCTTGGCTCCAGCCTTGACGTGCCGCCCGACATCGTTCCACTGCTTGTATCCCCGGGCGTCTGTGGTCCCCGAGAGAATCATGAGGAGTTGGTTCCCCATAGACCACTTGGAAGATGGCAGCTCAGGGGCATTGATCAGCGCCCTAGCGCACAGGTCCGGGAGCTGCGTGGAGGAGAAGAGCTGGACGATTTTGTCCAGCTCCGAGTTTGCCCTTTCCCTCCACGAGATGGCTTGCGCTGGGTTCTCAGCTGTTTGCACGAGAACGCGCCTGCCCCTATGCGCTCTGTCCGTTGACCAGGTACCGCTTCAGGAACTTGTCGCGAAGCCGATACTTGTAGCCGCCTACGACCAGGTCTTCCCCCGTCCTCAGCGCCTCCAGGAAGTCCTTGGCCGGTTCCAACTCCGCAATCGGTGACCCGTCCTGGTTGACGACGAATGTCCACTCCCCGTCGCCGCTGT
>JAPCJK010000136.1 GCA_027886975.1 Nitrososphaerota archaeon | reverse complement strand
GCCCCCCTTCTTCCAGCCTGACCTATTGTCCCGGTCGTGGTGGACAGGAGTTCCATGAATGACACAGACCCCGAGCTGTATATCGCCGAGTTGTTGACTGGGGCCCCTCTCGGCCTGAGGACTGAGATGTCCGTCCCGACTCCTCCGCCGTAGCTGTATGTCCGCGCGGCTTCCTTGCACCAGTCGAATATGGCCTCGATAGAGTCCTCCTTTATCTTGAAGAAGTAGCAGTTCAGGAGCGTAGACTTCCTCGACTGACCGGCGCCGAAGAGTACCCTGCCTCCCGGGACGAAACGAGAGTCCTGGAGGAGCCAGTAGAACTTTGATGCCCACTCCTTTCGCTTCTCATCGTCCTTCTCGGGTAAGGCGAGTTCCCTCGCCACCCTGCGCCACATATCCTCAGGCACCTTCTCCATCTGCCTGCCGTCGATGTCTCTCAGCGCGTACTTCTCATAGAAGACCCTGGCGCGCAGTTCATCTCCTCCGAACGCCGCAAGAGTCTCTAATGGGAGCTTTACTTCTCCCTTGGTTTGTTCTCCGACATCCGGAGAGTCACGTGGTTGCTCAACTATTGACGTCATAACGTTAACCTCGACCCCATTGCGCGGGATATATATCTCACCCTTGGCTGATTCTAAGTTAACCTTCACGCAAGGAGTCGGAACTCCGAACGCACAGCATGAAGCGTTGCTCTGTGAACTCTTCTTGACAAGATGTTAATGCCGTTCGTTCGGATTATTCCGCTGTCGAATATTGCGACATGGCGACCGACTTGCATCGCGGACACCTTGCTGCGTTCTGTGGCAGTTTTGTCCCGCAGTTCCTGCATACTGAAATGGTCCGGTCCACTTTGAAGTATGAGAGTTTCGGGGTCGCATTCAGAATCATATTGTAGATCCCTCTCACTTCCTCCGAAGAACCATCCAGTGTCATTGAAAGGCCGCCCTGAAGTCCCACTGAGAGCTTTGCCATGTAGTCCATCTTCTCAGGGTTCTCGAGGTCCGCAAGGACAAGCCGCGGTGCCTGTGTGTAGGCTCCTTTCTGGAGAGGCTGCAGGTTTGCCTTGCCGTATTTCTCCGCGTCAAGAGACGCAAGCCTCATCGCCCCGTCCAGTTCGAGCATCGCTATACCCAGCCGGTCTATCTTCGTGGACTTGTCGTCGGCGACCTGACTGGCCGTCCCTACTATTTTCATCGCAAGCTCATACCTTGAAGCGGATGTGGGGTCCCTGATCAGGCTGGAAAGGGTCTCTTCGAGCCCGACCATGTTCATAATGAGAGGCATCGTGTCAGATGTAACGGCGTCCGACCCAGACGCGAGGGACGGCAGCAGGCCCCGCTTCAACGTCCTCTCAATCAACCTCCTCCTCGTCGACAGCGCATCAGAAGCGACTCCGATCAGAAGTGCGAGCTTGGCCCTGAAGTAGGTCTCGTCTTGGTTGGAGTCATAAGCCAACCTCGGAAGGTTTAGACTCAGGCCGTGAAGGACGCTGATGTTATCGGCCTGAGACTCCTGGGAAAGGACGTTCGCGTTCAGGCCGAGGAAGCTCCTCCTCTGGTCCGACGAGAAGAACGCTATCCTTCCGCCGCTGAAAATTATGGATGCGGCGTCCTTTAGAGTCTTCGTCTCATCCACTCTGTTAGGCTTCGCAAGCAGCAGCCTTACCCCGGGCCTCGGCGTCTCCCCAACGTAGCTTCTGTAAGCGCCCAGGACGGCGTCAAGAATCTTGTCCATCACGTCCCTTCCGACGTCGTCGTGCCTGTAGGGATTCAGGTCTAGGCTGATGGCAGGTCCCGGAGCACCCGCCACCGGAGATCCAATCGTCTCGAAGAAGCGGAGCATCAGCGATTCTAGTTCCCTCTTCCCCCTGGATTTGCAATAGGGGCCGACGTATTGGAGGAAGTTCCTGAAGGTAAGTTCGTCCGTCACCTCCCGGGTCAGCATGGAAGCCATGTTCAGGACAATGCTCAGGGCACGCTCGGCGTTCTCCGGGCTCGGAATCTTGGACATGTTGGAGATTTTCCCTCTTGGATTGAGGCCGGCGCCCCTCATGGACAGCAGGTCAACGAAGACCGTATCGGGCATCAGTCCCCAGGACCCAGCGTTGGAGATGTGGATGTCACCTGAAAGATGAGCGTCTGCTACGTCTCTCGGGAGCTGCTCTAGGAGGAGATACTCGGCGAACACTTGCTTACCCGTCTGGTGAATCAGGGATTCGACATTGCCCCCGTCGTCCCCAGCCTTGCCGAGAAGTTGTGTCACGTCGAATATGGGCATGCCGAGCCTGGTCAGCTTGTGCCTATACTCCTCCATGTTGTGCTCTACAAGCAGGGCGTTGACTATCTCACGTATCAGCGGGGCGGTGAGGTACTGTGTCTGGAACTTGTAGAGCCTCGACTCAGTCTCGCTGGTTATCTTCTGCGCTAGCTCCACAGGCATCCCCGCCTCCTTCACAAGTGACTGCAGTATCTTGTTGGCGTTGAATTCCTCCATCGTCTGGTGGGAGGTCCTTACGTACAGCTTCCCGCTCTCGACCAGGGACTGCTCTTCGATCTGCCGGGTCAGGTTGAGCACCAGCCGCCCGAGGTTTGTTACGGTGTACTTCCTCTCCTGCCTGTTCAGCTGGATGAGCAGCTGCTTGACGAGTTTCCTTAGGTGGTAAGCGAACTTCCCTGATTCCTTCTTCGACTTGAAGCCGGCCAGTGTCTTCAGGGCGCTGTAGGTGAGGGGCCCTTTGATGTTCAGAATTCGTAGAATCTCGAGCCGCTGCGGGGACGCAATCACGCTATAGATTGTCTTGACCCTTCGAGGAGCCGCCTGCAAATCTGCTAGGCATCGGGGTCAAATGTATTTAACAGTATGATGATTCATGTTCAGCAAGCACTTTCTCCCTTTGCTTGAAGGAAGCCTTACTAAGTTCTCAGAAATCGAACTCTGCCTTGCGCATCCGCAAGCTCCATCGGAGTCAGGCCATTAGAGCCGGTCTGATTCTCTGGGGGTTGGCCTTGATACTGGGCTTTGCATCAGGAACACTGGGCGCTCTCGTTGGGGCGTCTGTATACGGACCATTTTCACCGTTCGTCTTAACAGTCCCGCTGGGGCTGGTCGGGTTCGCTCTCTTGATCGCCTCGACTTTCCTTCCCAGTTCAAGAAGTGAGAAACCGAACTTCACGCAGGAACTGATGGGGAGGGAGAATCTGAACTACGGGGTTTACACGGAAGGCAATTGGATTTCCGTATTGGACGAAAAGAAGAAGGAGGAAGAGTCGAATCGTAGGAGGTAGTTTCTAGGTGGGGTCGCCCGGACCCGCACACTTTACCATGCAAATCCAGTCCTCTACGGCCTCTTCAGCGTCCTCCTACGAACCAAGAGGACTGTCGTAGCTATCACGGCGGAGATGCTGACTGCGATGATAACCAGGATTGCGGAGTAACCGGAAACTATTGGTACTTGCTCGTTCAGAGGAGCGGTCAAATCGGCGGTACCGGCTAGGAATTCGAGGACCCGTTTGTTGGATGTGTCTGCGACCCAAAGATTGCAAGCCGAGTC
>JAPCJK010000135.1 GCA_027886975.1 Nitrososphaerota archaeon | reverse complement strand
GGTGGGGTTCCCCTGAAATCGTTGGAAACCTGGGCGAGGGAAGTTTGTCGATTAAGCTAAACGACTGCTTCGAATGCTCAGCCAAAGTGACCTACAGAAAGGGCTGCAATTTCATGCGGGGCTACTTTGCCGGAAGCATGGAGGCCTCAATGGGAGGGAATGTGGAAGCAAAGGAAGTCAGATGCGGTCTGAAGGGGGCCCCTTCGTGCGAGTTCAGTGTGACGACGACAGCGAAGCGATAGTCGCTCAATTTACGGAGCTAAATTTGGGCTTTATTAGGGAGGATTCGTTCTTAAAATTCATTCCTAATCTAGTTGTCTAGTCCAGTTGTCTGGTCTAGGACGATATGGAAGAAAACCCCCCCTAGATACTCCCAAAACGGAAAATAGACTTTAATTAACTCACCCTCGTCCTGAGGAACAATGCCAGAAGCGTCGAGGTGCTGGGTATGTGGGCGGTCCGCTGAGGAGATACAGTCCTCCTTGGACGCCGAGACGCCCGAGGAAGCCGAGATCAAGAAGCAGATCAGCCAAATTACCTGGTTCAGGTCGAAGTTCCTCGAATCGGTAGCCGTCTGGAGGAGGTCGGTACCGAGGGAGTTCAAGGACATGGACTTCACGTTCGTGACCAACAACGCCGACCAGTTTAGAGTAATTGATGTACTTGGAGAATTAATCGACGCGAAGAAGCTAATGCTCGATTGGCTTGGAGAAGCATCGAACAGCCTCAGAAAGGGAGATGGGACCCTAGGGAACGTTTCAGTTGCAACTCTGAACAAGAATGAGAACGAGTCTTTGACAAGGGCCCTCGAGCTGTTCGAAGGCAAGTGGCACAGATACCTCTCGAAGGAAGAGAAGGCCAGGCCTGGTTCCGCAGTCCTGCCGGTGGGATTCGAGGGCCTCAAGCTGGCGGACGGGCTCGAGTACATAGCGGCCGGAGGGATGTTCTACTACGATTTCCAGACTCAACTTCTCGACGTTGCGAAAATTAAGGCCGCGAGTTCCAAACCAAAGTGGACTATTGGTCTTGTCAGCGTACCGGGCAATCCTAAGGTCGCCCTTTGCAACGTCTGCGAGAGCCTGATCAAGGAGTTGCGGGTCCCTGGCCGCGAAGGAGGGAGGACACCTGAACGAGCGCCTATTGCTGCTTCTGTGAAGGAACGCGCATCGACGCCTGAACCAGTAGAGGTGGCCGAAACCGCAAAGGCGGTCCCGGCGATGGCCGTTGAAGTCGCACCAGTAGCGGCTGCCCCCGAGCCAGAGGTCGTTGAAGGTTCGCCCCAATTCGTTGAGCTCGTCAAGAAGATCGGTCCGGCCAATGCGGCCAAGGAAAACACCAACAGGGGAAGGTTCCTACACGAGCACCGAATGAAGGAAGACTGGGAAGAGGTTGTAAAGGACTTGGGTGAAGGCGACGGCAAATAGTAGAGAGTCGATGAAGTGCTGGGTCTGTGGAAGGACACCTGAAGAAGTCAGAGACGCAGTAGGAAAGCCCGTTCCAGTGGAGACCGAGGTCGACAGGAGCATGGCAAAGGTAGTTGCAATGAAGGCAAATTTCACGAAGATGTCGGGAGATTGGACTGTCGGGGTCCCTGAACAGTTCAAGAGCATGGACTTCCGTTTCGTAATAAAGAACGCGGACCAATTCCGGACCATCGCGTTCATCGGGGACGTCGAGTCCGCTGGCAAGTCCTATATTGACGGTCTCGGAGAAGCTGCGACCAAAGCCAGGAAGGGGGAGGAAGCAGGTATTGGCGAGCTGACTGTCGATCCAAAAGACGCGAAGCGAAGAGAGATCCTGTTGAAGGGCGTGGAGGAATTCGAGAAGAGATCGGGACGGATGCTTGGGGTTCAGAATGGCGGGAAGCGCGGATCAGCGGCAGATCGTCCGATGCCCGCTGGGTTCGAAGGTCTAAGGCTCGGAGAGGGAATAAGATACCTCAGGGACGCCGGGATGCTATATTATTCCATCCAGCAGAGTCTGCTGGAAGCTGCGAAGCTCGAGGAAGTCTCGAAGAAACCACCATTCGGAGTGGGGTCCACAAGGTTAGGGGGATTCTCGAAGGCAGTTCCACTGTGCACAGTCTGCGAGAACCTGATAAGAGAGCTATAGCCTAGCTGTCGCTTCTTAGGGTCCTGGATCCGTAGGTCCCACTTCGTTACAGCTTTTTTTCTTTGCTAAGAAGGGTCTAACCCCATATCAGGCCTGATTCGCGGACAGGAACATCCAGCCTTCATCCTCTGGAAAACCCCCTTCGCGTAAACCGAATCAATAGAAGCTCAGTGTCCCTCTCGGGTTTTGGCCAAATAGCCCTATTAATCCGCCCGGGGAATCCATCCCTATGTCAGAACGACCGAAACGGGTCTCGAAGCAGGAAAGGTTCACGTATTCATGGTACCAACCCTCGCAGAAATCGGACCGTCCAAAGTCCGAAATGGAGTTGGGAAGCCCAGAGGGATATATCGGCGAAGAGCCCGAGGTCGCCGAGGACTCCTCATCGATGCTGGGGATAGAAAGTACAGACCAGGATGTCACAATGCAAGAAACATCGACATCGCAAGATTCGGGAAGCTCACACTCCCATGGGATATACCGACCAAAGCACCACTCTCAGAAGAGTAAGTCCGCCTTGGCGCCGTTACACTTTGGAGGCAGAACGCGAATCAGGATTGGGGCGATGGCTGGATGGAGCGCCCTCGCAGGCGCGGGTGCCGCAGCTTTGCTGACCAGAGCAGGACCGTTCCCAGGATCACAACTTGCCGAGCTAGGCGCGGTCTGGGCAGGCATCACTGCTTTCCTGTGGATAGTCGTCGCCAAGCTAGCAAAGTAACTTAAGCGAAAATTCAAGCCCAGAAGCTTTGACGTTTTGATTTTCCCAGTTCCGCGATCCTCATAATCTTGAGCCCGGGGCAAGTTTATAATATAATGGAAGGCGGTCGAGCTTCGATTCTTTCAGGTGTTTTGACCCGTGAAGTGTGAATACTGCGGAAGAGAGGAGGCGCTCCCTTTTGTTTGCAACTACTGTGGAGGCGCCTTCTGCCCTGACCACCGTCTTCCCGAAGCACACCAATGCAAGGGAGACCTGTCACAGAGACGAATGGTGACAGCCCCACCGCAGACCACCTTCAGTTGGCAGTCGTCGACGGCCCCAGAACAAGTACCCGTTAGGGTTCAGGGAAAGGTGTTTTCCCGAATTGAGATAAGAGACATCATCGTCGCATGGGTCGCCCTGGGGGTCGCTTTCTCATTCGCCCTGGGTGGTGGAGGGCTTTCGCTTCTCGGAGGACAGGGTTTCAACCTGATTGTTACTCTCTACCTGATAGGAATCTCATTGATTACCGTGGGCACCGGATTTGTTTTTCACGAGCTCAGTCACAAGTTCGTGGCCCAGTGATACGGGTACTGGGCCGAATTCAGGATGTGGCCCTTCGGCCTGGTTCTCGCTCTGATCACTTCCATGCTGGGCGTCATTTTTGCGGCCCCAGGAGCGACCTACATTTCAGGCAACAATATCTCGACGTCCCAAAACGGCCGAATCTCCCTCGCCGGCCCGCTGACCAACGTCGCC
>JAPCJK010000134.1 GCA_027886975.1 Nitrososphaerota archaeon | reverse complement strand
GACCTACAGGGCAGGAGCCAGGGAGTTCGCGTGGATCAAGCTAAAACGGGAATACAGTAGCGAACTCACAGACACCATCGACCTGGTCATAATCGGCGCCTTCCACGGAAAGGGTAGGCGGGCGGGGACCTATGGCACCTACCTCCTAGGGACTTACGACAAGAAGAGGGGGATATACACAAGCGTCGCAAAAGTCGGGACGGGCTTCTCTGACGAGGATCTGCAGAAGCTGCCTAAACTTCTGGTGCCCTACGAGAGCCATGTCATACCGCCAGACGTCGAGTCCAACATGATCCCTGAAGTCTGGTTCAGACCTCACGTTGTGATCGAGACAATCGCGGCGGAACTGACCCTCTCCCCCATACACACAGCGGCCATGGGACGAATCCGTCCTGGCTCAGGGATCTCGCTCCGCTTTCCAAAGTTCACCGGCAAGATAAGGGATGACAAGGGCCCGGAAGACGCGACATCTGTCGAGGAGATAGTCGAAATGTATCAGAGGCAAATCAAGCAGATAGCGTGATACGATCGGAGGAACTAACCCTGAAACTCAACCGGGGCAGTCTGTGAGAGGATTTCTCTTTCGTCCTGTTGGTTAACGTAACGCCAGACGACTACCAGCAGGAAGAAACTCCACAGGACGAAGAAGATGTCGAGCGCAAAGATCACCCTCGACAAGGAGTCCATGCTCGAAATCACCGTGTCGCTTGACAATTCCACAATGGATAGCAAGAATAGTAGGCTGACCAGCCTGAGTAGGATCCTCCGCCGCGAGTACGACAATCCGGACACAAGCCCAAAGGCAACGACCAACTGCACGATACCAAGAATAACCAGAAGGACCCCAATGGCCACTTGCGCAAGCAACAATACCTTAGCCAAGAAAGGAGGGGATATTGGGAACAGGTAGACGGCATAATCATACGTACTCTCGCTCGCGCCTTGAAGAAAGTCGATAAACCCACCGACAAATGTGAGAGCAATAATTACGGTTGGAACCGTCGACATCCCTCCCTTCTTGGACAGCCGCTCCGCAGGCGCCTCGGAACTCAGATTGAATCCGCAGTAAGGACACATCAGGTAGTCCGGTTGAATCTCTCGCTTGCAAGAAGGACAAGTTGGCTTCAAAGGCGCGCCGCAGAAGGGGCAGTGGGTGACGTCCTCAATTACCTCCCTGGCACAATTCGGGCAGGTGGCCAAACGCATTGAGAGTTCAAGGTTCGTTATTTACGCTTGCGAGACCCGCCTTGAGAGGGATAATCAGTGAGGGGCGCCGAACGACCTGTCCCCTGCGTCCCCTAGTCCGGGGACAATGTACCCGTGTTCGTCCAGGGTGGGGTCTATGGCGCAAGTGTAGAACTCTGCACGGGGGAAAACATGAGAGACGTGTTCTATCCCCTGCTTGGTCGAGATCGCCGAGAAGAACACGAGTCTGTTCGGCCTCCCTTGCTTTACGACTCTTCGGGCGACTTCAACGAGGGTGTGTCCCGTCGCAAGCATCGGGTCCGCGATGATTACGACATCGTCAGGCCCGATCTTGGGTATCTTCTGGTAGTTGACTTCGATTGGGAACTTGGGGGGCTTCCCCCTCCAGGCGCTTATGACTCCAGTCCTCGCCATTGGGAAGTTCTTGTACATCCCCTCTACGAATGGTATTGAGGCCCGAAGTACTAGTATGATCACTATCTTGTCGTTACCCTTCACCCGCCCTCCTGCCGCCTTGCCGAAGGGGGTCTCTACCTCGGTCGCCTGAGTCTCCATCGTCCTGAGGAACTCGTAGGCCATGAATCTCCCGAGTCTGTAGATAGCCTTCCTGAAAGCCACCTGGTTGGTCCTTCTGTCACGGGCCAGTGTGAGCTGCTCAATGACCATTGGGTGGTCGACCACGGTGACTTTGGGCTTCGACACCTTGGAACCGTCTCGAGTGTGCCTGCAACCCTATGTAAGCCTATTATCGAATTCCGAATGATTGACAGTGTTGGCCAGTCCGCGGTTAGAAGTTTCGTCCCCAGCCTATGGAATTCCACAGTCTTTCGAAGCCGTAGTAAATTGCCGCTCCGCCTAGATTGAAGACAACCGTGATGATTGTCGTCGTGCCAGGATTGCCGGTAATATAGAACGTTAACAGAGCAAGCAAAGCTCCAACCACAATTCGGTAGGAGAGGGTCTTCACAATCGACCTTGCTCTTGTTTCAGATTTCACACCATGCTCAAAGCCTGAGTGGTTATTTTAGGCAAATTGCCGAATCTCGGATGAATCTGGAATAAGGATGAGGCACGCTCTTTTTTTACGACTTGAGCGTCACTAGACTCACAGGGCCGGCCGGGTCCAGAGACCCCTTGGGCGGACACTATTTATGAGAGAGCGAATGCGCCGAGACAACTGTTGAAGACCTTCGTTGTGCTCTTGGCATTAGCCCTCATCTTCGGATTTGCCTCCCAGGTCCTTCCAGCTCAAGCACAAGGGTGTACGACGAAAAGCGGGTTCTACGTCGCCTCTCTCAAAGGGGACATCGATCCTGGGGCGGCTGACTTCATGGCGACGACTGTAAGCAACGCAGAGTCTCTCTGCGCCGGACAGATTATTTTCGTCCTCACGACCAACGGAGGGGACGGGGCGAGCATGGAATCGATGATCGCATCAATTGGAAGTTATCAGGAATGGGGCGGCAACTTTTCCACTCTGGTGGCGCCTCAGGGGGCCTTCGCATTCTCGGCCGGGTCATACATCGCCGAAGCGTCCAACAAGATCTACATGGAGCCGGGGACAACAATCGGCTCGGCCACGCCCATAGTCTCCGGGATACCTATTGGGGAGGTCAACACGACTCTGACGAAAGATATCAACGCGTTCACCTCTTACATGCAGACGTTAACGAGGGCCCACGGCAGAAATCAGACAGCCACAGGCCTCATGGTAACCGCCGGCAAGTCTTACCCGGACGACAAGGCGCTACGTTACCACGTCATCGACGGAGTGATTGACTCAACTACGCTCCAGGGAGCCCTCGCCTTCCTGGGGGTGCCAGCCACTGCGCCCGTCAACACCCCTGACACCAGGTCTTCGCTGATTTCAATACTCAGCAACCCCAACGTCTCGGGCCTACTGTTCCTGATTGGGACATTGGCCATCTTCGCCGACATCTATCACCCTACGCTGGTGCTCTCCGTGGTCGGTGTGGTCGTCGTGGCCCTCGCACTCTTCGGTCTCGGGGTATTCGGGGCCTCTCCCCTGGCGATACTACTAATGATAACGGGAGTGGCGTTCATCTTCCTAGAAGTGAAGACGCAACATGGAATAAGCGCCCTCTTCGGCGTCGGGGTGTTCATCGTGGGATTCCTCCTTGTGTTCCAGTTTCCGCCGGGGTCGCCATCCAATCCAACTCTCCCGGCCGTCAACTTCTCTGGGATACCCGACATCACCTATGGGCTCCTTGTCGGCCTTGGCGCGGTCATAGTCATCGCGAGCCTGTACCTCCGGTCCATAAGAGAGGGGCTCAAGAACAGGCCGAAAGTCAACGACCCTTCAATCCTGATTGGAAAAGAGGGAAGAATGGAATCTGACCTCGTGCCCGGCGGAAAGGGTGTAGCCATGGT
>JAPCJK010000133.1 GCA_027886975.1 Nitrososphaerota archaeon | reverse complement strand
CCCTCCTGTGTACTATCCCATCACCTACATCCCGGCCCCTTGGCAGTACCTCGCGTACCTTTCTCCGACGACTTATGCAGCCGAGATAGCGCAGTCCTCCACAGGCCTCCTCGAGGTCCCATTCCTTTCGATAGTCACCGCTTGGCTCGTGCTCATCTCTGTGACTGTCTTCTTCGCAGTCGTGGCGGTCAAGAAGGCAAGATGGAGAGAGGTCTAGGCATTCCTTCGAGCGGAAATTCTGACAATCTGGGAACCCCGCGCAAAAGGGTTGAATCTTCCCAGACAGATGCCATCCTAAAGCCAACCTTGTCTCTCACCTTGGGCTAGTCATTCCCGGCGGAGGCGCAATGACCCCTACACAGACAACAATGATCCACCCGGCCCGGACGAGTATTCTATGTCGGCTTGAACAACGACTTTGAGCAGACAGAGTTGTATTCGCAGGCTCTGCACTTTCCGATGCTAGTGCTCGAAACGGGTTCCCGCTCATTCAGCCAGTATCCCGCCTTTGAAGACACAACCTTCTCGGCCCTCTCGACTTCATGTTCAAGCAGGTGCGCCTTCATCCTCCCCTGATACTTAGTTTCCAGCCCCTGAATCTTGTTCCGAATCAGGGCCTCTGAGACCCTCAGAATCCATTCTTTCTTCTCATCCTCACTCAGCTCGCCGGATTTCAACCTCACTACCGCGAGCCGCATTTTGGAGCAGTCAAAACCCATCCTGTCAAGTAGCAGCCCGTAGACCCTGACCTGATTCTCCTGGTCCTCCCAGAGCGGATTGGGGTCGCCCCTTGTGGTCTTGAGCTCGACCACCCACATCGGCTTCCCTCCTGACCAGATGATGTGGTCTGGCGTCCCAATCACCTTCAGGCCCCCAACCGAACCCCACACCCCGAGGACCGCCAAGGTCGGCTCCTTCTTGCTGACCAGCTTGACGAACTCCTCCTTACTGATTCTCTCAGTCGGCATCAACTCGTCGTGGAGGGCAGTGCCGGATTCCTTCGTCTCGGTGGGAATCTCTCCGAAAGTGAATGCGTTCTCTAGCTTGTACTCACAATAGTACTGCTCCGCTATCGACGAAACTGCAACGAAGGAGGTTTCGTGCCTGAACTCTCCCTGTCCTGAGTCGAAGAATTCCTCCTCGCTCTTCCAGAGCTTTTCCCAGGGTTCTGACAACATAGGGATCTAGGTCTGCAGTTATCTAATTCTTCCGAGACAGGGTCTTTAATTCCGATTGCGGATTTGAGTGCTCGTGATTTCCGTGTCATGCTTGACTAACCCATTCATCGAGATTCTGGCTGCATGGGTGTTAGTCATCGGCGTTATGGGCGCCATTGCCATGGGACTGGACAAAGGCAGGGCGCAAAGGCATGAACGAAGAATAAGCGAACGTACTCTGTTTCTCATTTCACTGGCGGGCGGATTCTGGGGTATACTCTTGGGTGGAGGACTCGCCCATCACAAGACGTCAAAGATATCATTCCAGATGGTGGTACTGGCGACTTTGGTGGTCTGGCTGCTGGGGCTCTCGCAGTTGCTTCCTTGGGCTGGATGCCTCTCCTGACGGTCCCGCATCACTAGCCCGCGTGGACTTCGGTGGGATCAGTGTTGCGAACTTACATTACAAAAGAAACCAGAAACAGGCGCGCTCTGCGAAACCTGGGCACCGAAGACGTACCCGGTTCCCTGCAGGTTTACGACCAGGCCGCATGCGAAAAGATAGGCAGATGGAGAAACATACCCAGAAACGTGTGAAGTAGAAGCGCCAAACGCATTGCTAGTTGTGTAGTTGTATGGAACAATGGGTATGAAGAAGAAGACGAATATCAAAATGACGATTACAATCGCTGCATTTCGTCCCGCATGTCCAGCCAAGGACATCTAAGCACCAACGAGGTTGATTTAACCCTGTGCATCTGTTCGGGACGAGCCTCACTAAGATGAGGCTTCGCCAGGAGGCAAAACACTAAAGATTCCGGCTGTGTCGAATGCTTCATGGATATCATGATTGACCATACAATAATCCCATCAAAGGACAAGAAGGAGTCAGCCGAGTTCTACGCAAGAATATTCGGTTTCGAAGACATAGGAGTACGACCGACGGCTGTCCTTCACCCAGTACGAGTGAACGCTTCTACAATTCTGTTCTTCGAGGATTCGAGTGACTTGGACAGTCCTTGGGCGCAAGGCATCCACCACATCGCCTTCCATTTCGACAGAAAACAATTCCGAGAAGTGTTTGTCAGAATCAAGAAGGAAGGGATACCTTACGGGAACAATTATGCCGAGCCGGCCAATATGAAAGAGCCAGGGATGGCTCCTGGCGCACGAGGCGATGGAGAATCAGTCTACTTCAAGGACCCCAGCGGTAATCTTCTACAGATAATCACGTACTAGGCCATACCTGAACCCAGGATGAGGAATTCCCGGCGGAGGGGCAAAAGACCTCGCAACAAGTTCGTCCCGTAACTTCGGGACATTAAGCGGAAGGCTCCGCCGGGATCAGGTACTCTGAGAATTCGAATCGCCCGTTTCGGCTGGACCGCTCTTTATCGAGGGGGCCAGCTCGAGTTTCGCCTCGACCTCGACCTCCGCCTCTTCGGCTGGTGGCGTTTGGGGAGGACTCTCCTCGACAGGTGCGATGTCATCCGGCTTAGCCTCTGTGATTGCGTCAGTCTCTATCTCCGCGAGCTGCGACCCGATTTCCCTTATCTCTGGTGATTCCTCACTTCCGGCTGAAGGCTTCGCAGGAGGTGCTTCGGCCTTTGCCTCCATTTGGATGGGGGTTGGATTTGCAGGAACGGCCGGCTGCCCACCTGGTCCCTGTTCGGCCGGAGAGGGGTGCTCGGGCTCTGTTGGCTCATACTGCGCCGTTGCCGCCTGTTCCTCCGCGAAAGGCTGACCTCCAGTGGCCTCCGCGGCCAGTTGCACCACCTTGGAGACGAGTTCGTCGTAGGTCGACTGGGGGACATGCTCTGCTAGCCGCGCTTCAAGCTCTTTCACCTTGGCTTCACTCGATTCGAACTGTTCCCTAGGGACCGTCGTTGTAATAGTGCTCTCCAGCTCCTGGACTCTTCCCTTGAGGGCTTCATACTCCGAAGATGGGACCATGCCGCTGACTCTCTTCGTGGCTTCCTCGTAGCTAGTCTGCAGGGAAGCGTATTCAGACCGGCTCACCATCCCGCTGATTCGCTCTTCGAGGTCGTTGATTTTGGAGATGCTCTGCTGGTGGACCACGGCTGGCACCGTTCCCTGGGAGATCTTCGTGACAAGGGAGTCCACAGTCCTCCCTTGGGCGTCGACGCCTTTGTTCAGGACCGCGACCTTCTCGGCGACCTCGGCGAATTGTTTGCCAAGAGCGGCAGTCCTCTGGAGTTCCGCCTTGGTCCGCACGAGTTCCTTTTCCTGTTCTGCTATCTTCCTATCCTGATTGGCAATCGTCTTCTCCATGCGTGTTGTCTTATCTTCGAACTCTAGAACGATTTCATGGTGCTCCTTCTTCGTAATCGTCTGGCGGAGCTGCGCCTCCAGCGCTTTGCACCTCTGCGCTAGCTTCTTCGCATCGTCAGCCGCGTCTTCTGCCTTGCTCATCCTCTGAACTGCT
>JAPCJK010000132.1 GCA_027886975.1 Nitrososphaerota archaeon | reverse complement strand
GATGTTGGAGTCTTGTTCTATACGGCCCTGATTCTGGGCATGATGATCTGGCTACGTCAGCGAATGAAACGCCCGGTTAGTTCGGCTCCCCTTTCCCCGTTGTAATCAGGCTGCGCAAGCTTTTGTTAACGTAGAAGGCCCATGCGGTTGAACACGAGTCATAGCATTCAAAGTTGGGAACTAAGCCCGCGTGGGTGAACCGGACTTCGGTCTTGTTTCCCATCTTGGAGATGTCAAAGGTCACCCTTGTGCCATTCCACTCTTTCTTGTCCTTGACAAAATTAAGCGAGCTGTCCAGGATTTCCCAGACGACTTTCTTGCCGGGGATAAATTCCGTTATCTTCTGTTTGGAATAGTGGACGTCTTCATAACGATAGGTAAACACGTCACCGAGCTTGTTGGTGCCACCTTCAATTTCTCCGGACCACCATCCACGAACGTTGTTGATGGCGGCGAAGGCCTCTTCCGGGGTTTTTTCCACCATAATCGTAGTGGTGTAATCGTTCATGGTTGTTGTGACTCCTTCCTCTGAATTATTTCTACCACCCTTAAATTATTTCCTTCCAAGTGCGACTGCAGGCCTTACGAGGCCCTGAACGGACAACGCCGGCTCACTCAGCTAGTGGGTTTATCAGAGGCCGAGGCCTCTGCGGTTGTATGTCGCTGGCCGACCGCAGGCTCTCATCGATTATGTTCACCGAC
Organism: Nitrososphaerota archaeon; assembly: GCA_027886975.1. Taxonomy (GTDB): domain Archaea; phylum Thermoproteota; class Nitrososphaeria; order Nitrososphaerales; family Gagatemarchaeaceae; genus UBA183. The sequence goes on along the minus strand of JAPCJK010000132.1, from coordinate 2,975 downwards.
ATGGTGGGTTACACTTCCCTGTCCGAGAGTGATGAGGCCCTGGCACTTGTCCTGCTGGAGGAGCACAGGCAGATTGTCCGTCCCATTTTCACGAGGCACGGAGGCAAAGAGGTGAAGACCATCGGAGATGGCTTCCTCATCGAGTTCCCGAGCGTCCTCGAAGCAGTAAGAGGCGCGATAGAGGTCCAGGAGGCCCTCCGGAGCCGTAACCTCTCCACTCCAAAGGAAAGGAGGATTCAGCTGAGGGTCGCCGTCCATCTCGGAGATGTCGAGCATAGAGAAGGGGATGTTTACGGCGACGCGGTCAACCTAGCTTCACGAATGCACGAATTGGCTGAACCGGGAGGCATCTGCATAACCGGCCAAGTTTTCGACCTCATCAGGAACAACAAGGAGTTCCGGACGGTTTCCCAGGGCAAGCGCCAGCTGAAGAATGTGAATGTGCCCGTAGAGGCATACAGGGTCCTCCTCCCAGGCGAGCGGGCCGTCCCCTCCGGATCTGCCCTTGAGCCCAACAGGGTCGCAGTCCTTCCCCTGGCGATGCTAAGTTCCGACCCGCAGGACGAATACCTCGCTGACGGCCTCACAGAGGAGGTCATCAATACCCTCTCGTCAATCCCTGGTCTGAAGGTAATAGCGAGGACCTCGACGATGAAATACAAAGGGGCGACCAAGGGCGCAGGAGAAATCGCCAGGGAACTGAACGTCGGGACCGTGCTAGAAGGAAGCGTGAGAAAAGCGGGAAGCAAAGTCAGAGTGAACGTCCAGATGGTAGACGCCAGGACCGAGGAGCCGGTCTGGGCCCAGACGTACGACAGGGAGTTGGAGGACGTCTTCGCGATCCAATCAGACATTGCGGGGAAAGTAGCTGAGGCCCTGAAGGTGCAGTTGCTTAAGGAGCAGAGGGCCCTGATCGAGCGGAAGGCTCCCGAGAACATCGACGCTTATGTCCTTTATCTCAGGGGGCGGCACCAGTTGGAGCAAAGGAAGAAGGAGGACCTCAAGAGGGCAATAGGTTACTTCGAGGAGGCGGTGCGTAAGGACCCCAGTTACGCCCTCCCCTACACAGGTCTTGCTGACAGCTACACGCAGATGGGGCGGCATGACTGGTACATGAGACCCAGGGAGGCCTTCGAAAAAGCGAAGAGCTATGCCAAGAAGGCGCAGGAAATCGACGACTCGCTCGCCGAAGCCCACGCCTCCCTTGGTGCCATCGAGATCATTTACGACTGGGAATGGAAGAAAGCCGAGGAGCATATCAGGCGGGCCATCCAGCTCAACCCGAACTATGCCACCGCCCACTACTGGTACTCCCATCTTCTTTTTGCGACTGGACGGCTGGACGAGGGAGTCGAAGAGGCGGAAGTCGCGCATGTCCTTGACCCTCTGTCCCCTGCGGTCGCCATGGGCCTGGTTCAAGCCTACTTGTTCGCGGGCCGCTACGACGCTGCGATTGAAGAATGCAGGAGGCACCTCGACATCGACCCCAGCTATCCTGTGGCACACGACTTTCTGGTCCACCTTTACGTCCAGAAGGGAATGCTAGAAGATGCATTTAGAGAGGCCGAGACTCTGGCTAAGGTGAGTGACAGAAAGGAGGAGTCGCTGGCCCACGTTGCGTACGCAGCAGTAGCCTTGGGTAAGAAGGAAGAGGCAAAGAATCTCATGGGCGGGTTGGCAGCTAGTCCGCCGGACAACTATTCCAACCCGACGATCCTTATCGCAGTATGGTCGATGCTGGGGGACAACGACAGGGCCTACGAATGGTTGGAACGAGCGTACGAGGCTGGCAAGGTGGCCTTCCCCTCTCTGAGGTTCAGCCCTGACCTGAAGGACTTCAGGGCGGACCCGAGGTATGACCAATTCCTAAGACGCGCAAAACTGGAGTCGACAGTTGTTTGAGGGTCAATCCCCTGTCGGCGGGGATCGCCGGGCTTCTCTTGGTTCTAATCGTTGCGGGAACACTCGCATTGGTCTCGATTTACAGACCGCACCCGTCTAATCAAGGAACGACATCTGCGTCTGATGGTTCGGAGCCAATCACCTTGGCGGCGATAATTGCGGGCAACTTTCCTACTGCAACTGACAAGAACGGCACGGGGGGTGTATCCGTGACGGTCAAGAATCTCCAAGTACTCTACGTCCGCCCACAGGCTGACGGCGACTGGCACGTCGCAGTGACCGATGGGACTTTTCCCGTGTTCATAACCGAAATCACCCCGTCCTACCAATCTACTGAGGGAATGCCTACTGTGGGTTCCACCATTGATGAAACGGGGATAGCGTATTGCGATACTTACCATCAGGCGGAGACTTGGCACGGTAGCACTTGCTGGGAAATCCATCCGGTTCTTTCCTGGCACCTTTCGGCCTAATCCTGCTCTCGGACAAGATTGAACGCTTAAGCAACCTGGGGAACGCGTCCACGTCGTGAAACCGAAGGAAGGGTTTGCATCGATACTTGGATTCGACATATTCTACAAACAGTTCGGCAGGCCGAAGAAGGGAGACATACTCTGCCTGCACGGCGGACCTGGTGCGACTCATGACTATCTTCTGTCGATGGCCGACCTCGCGGAACATGGCTACAGAGTAACTTTCTACGACCAGCTGGGATGCGGCAAATCTCAGGTCCCGAAGGATTCGACACTTTTTGTCCCCGAGCGATACGTCGAGGAGGTGGAGGCGCTCCGCAGGGCCCTTGGGCTGGGGAGACCGCACGTAATCGGCTCGAGCTGGGGAGGCATGCTTGCCATCGCGTACGCGTTGAAGTATCAAAGGAACATGACGAGTATGACTACCGTCGGCGGGTTGCACAACGTTCCCCTTACCATCAGGGAGATGCAAAGAATGAAGCGCCAGTTGCCCGCTGATGTCCAGCGGACTATTGAGAGATACGAGGCTGATGGGGACTACGAGAACCCCGAGTATGTCAAAGCTGCCATGGTCTTCTACAGGAAACACATCTGCAGGCT
>JAPCJK010000131.1 GCA_027886975.1 Nitrososphaerota archaeon | reverse complement strand
TCGTCCGCCTTCAGTGCGGCGCCGAGGAGTGTAGCCGTGTAATCCGACCCACCCCTGCCTAGGGTGGTGACCTCGCCGTCGGTTGACCTAGCTATGAAACCTGCTACAACGGGCACTTCCCCTGCGGCCAGTTTTGAAAGGAGGGATTTCCTGACCCCCTTGTTGGTCGCAGCTGGGTTCGGTACGGCCTCCCCAAACGCCTTGTCTGTCTCGATTCCTGCTTCGCCCCCGGTCATGCTCGGAGCCCTGACACCTCTGCTTTCAATCTCCGCGGCCAATATCGGAGCTGAAAGTCTCTCGCCGAAGGAAAGGATTAGGTCTCTGGACCTTGGGGAGAGTTCTCCAAGCGCCGAGACTCCGATAAGGGTACGCTTCAACTCCCCAAGAACCTCGTCAGTTGCGCGGTTGAGAGCCCTCTTTTCGAAGGGCTTCAGGCTTGTCTGTTCCATTGCAGATGAATGGACATGCTTCAACTCGTGGATGGCCTGATCGATTTTCTTCTCGTCATGGCCAACGGCATCATGGGCTGCCGTGAGAAGGCGGTCGGTAACTTCGCCCAAAGCTGAGACTACAGCGACAATTTCGGAACCATCTTTCCTGCTTCGCAACACGAGGTCCGCCACTCTTTTGATGCCCTGAGGCGAAGCGACGAGACTCCCTCCGAACTTCATTACAATCCTCTTCATTTCAATCGGTCACCCTGAGTCATGAAATACCGCACTTGGTTGACTGGCATTCAAAGGCCTGCGCTGGAGGATTCCCGATGGTTCCGATGCCGAGGAGGTTTCCCTCAACTATCCGAGTAGACCCTTCCTATACATCAACTCTGCGGTAAGGATGGTCGAACCTGCGGCGCCCCTGATCGTGTTGTGCGACATAAGGGTCAGCCTTCCTGAATTCGAGTCGAGGCCCTTCCGGATCCTCCCCACTACCACGCTCATTCCTGGGACAGTTCCCGCATACCTGTCGAGCTTTGGCTGAGGCCTCCCTTCGACGGCGGTCACAATTATGGGTTCGGCGGGCGCGGTGGGAAGCTTGAGCATCTGGGGCTCGCCCCTGAAATTGGACAACAACTTTGCGACTTTCTCAGGGTCAAACCGCTCTTCCGTTTCAACATAGAGCGACTCCAGATGCCCGTCGGTCGTCGCTACCCTGTGGACCATGGCGCTGATCTCAAACTTGGCCGGGGAGATTCGATCAACGGAGACGCCACCCAGCATCTTCAATGGTTCCATCTCAACCTTCTCCTCCTCATCTTTTACGTATGGTATTACATTGTCTAGGATATCGAGAGAAGGCACGCCCGGGTATCCCGCCCCTGAGACAGCCTGCAGCGTGGAGACTATGACCCTCTTCAGCCTCAGCTTATCGTGAAGTGGCTTCAGCACCATGGCGAGGCCCGCTGCAGTGCAATTGGGGGTCGCCACAAGAGTGCCCTTCCATTTCTTCACTTTTCTTTGTCGGTCCAATAGCTGGAGATGTTCGGGATTGACCTCGGGTATCATCAGAGGAACGTCCGTGTCCATTCTATGGGGGCTGGCGTCGGTTATCACGTTGAATCCGGCTCGGGCAAGTTCGGGCTCCAAGGTTTGGGCCACATCCGTTGGCAGCGGGGAGAAGACGACATCGACATCGTCGAGGGCGTCAGCACTGGTCGGCCTGACGGTCAACGTCTTTGCTTCCTCGGACGTGGGCAAGTTGGCCCCCGCAGTGGCTAATCCATACTTTCTTCCTACGCTGCTTTGTCCGGTAACAACAGCGACTCGGAAGAAGGGGTGGTCGGAAAGCATGCTGACGTACCTCTGTCCCACCATCCCAGTCGCGGCGAGCACCGCGACCTTGAGTTTGGACCCGGTGTGACGACTCATTGTCAAAAGGTGGCCGCATGCTGTTAATAGCGTTTGACGATTCCCTACTCATGAAGGCGCATTCAAATCCGATGGCGCCGGAAAAGTCACGGCCAGGCGCAAGTTCCAAGGAGTCAGTTCCGATCGAGAAGGTTCGTCTTCTGGGCCTTTGGCTTGTCTTCGACTTCCCTACTACAAGACAAGTTGCTTCGTGTTCTTCTTAAGCGCGAACCACCCCTAGGTAAGCATAGTTGCAAACGGTTGTTACAGGTGGTCTTGGCTTCATCGGGAGCCATGTCGTCGAGCGACTCGTTCATAGTGGGGAGGACACTGTAGTCCTTGATGACTCGTCGAGCGGGCATGAGAAGAACATCGCTTCCTGTCTATGTTCTCCCAAGCTCGAAGTGGTAATTGGAGATATTGGGAATGCCGAGGTCGTCAATGAGGCACTCGAAGGAGCGGAGACAGTCATTCACCTTGCGGCCATAGTTAGCGTGCCGAAGTCCGTGGAGGACCCTGGTTTTGTTAACAGAGTGAATGTAGACGGGACACTCAACGTATTGAAGGCATGCGTGAAGAACAAAGTGAAGCGATTGTTGTTTGCTTCGACTGCTGCCGTTTACGGCGTGTCCAGGCCGCCGCTCAAGGAAGACCTTGTCCCCATTGCGCTTTCCCCCTATGCAGCCTCGAAGATTGCTGGCGAAGCACATTGCAGGGCCTTCTCCGAGTCCTACGGTCTCGAAACAGTCGTCTTGCGTTTGTTTAATGTCTACGGACCGCGGAGCACCGGCCCATACGCAGGGGTGATGGTCAAGTTCGCCGAGGCTATCAAGAGGGGCAGTCCTGTCGTGGTATTCGGCGATGGAAAGCAGACCCGGGACTTCGTCCACGTGGATGACGTAGTGAACGCCATCGTACTCGCGATGAGGAGTGACAAGGCGAAAGGCGGAATTTTCAACATCGGCAGCGGACGGAGTACGACAATCAACCACCTCGCGAAACTCTTCTTGAACCCTAGTGGAATAGATAACGAAAGTCTTCTACACAAGGAGCCAAGGAAGTCAGAGGTGAGATACAGCCGAGCTGAAATCAGCAGAGCAAGACGCATCTTAAGATACGAACCTGCTGTAAACTTGAATTCTGGCGTACGAGAGTACCTCTCCTGGTTTCTCGGGCAATAGCTCAGCTGACTCCCCAAAGCAAATCCTTCACAACATGCAAGCGCGCGTTTCCTCTTCTTCTACGGCGCCAGAATGAGTCAGCTCAACATGGCCCACGGAAGAGCACCTTGCCCGCGGGATTCTCCCAATAGACCAGAGTACTACGTCGGGCACGACCGGGCCTCCCCTCACCTTTCTTCAACTGTCTTCCTTGTCTTAGGCGGTGAAGTCTCGCTGTGAACGGAGTCGTCGACAATCGAGGAAATGCCAATCAAATTCAGACCTGTAATGATATCCATGGCTCTCAAGAATTCACGGTCCGGGCTTGCAGGGTGAACGCCGTGACCAGGGTGTTGTGTCCAGTCTGCTACTTGCGGATGACAGAGTCGCACGCATCACGCACTTCCGAGGCGGTGCGATCCCAATCGAATTCTAAAGAACGGGTATAGGCAGCTTCGCCCATTGACCTTCTGAGCGCAGGATCCTTCACCAACCGATCCGTTGTCGTCCTCCAATCGTCGTCATCGCCTAGCAAGACTCCCGCTCGGCCCAGGCACTCGATCGTCCCTCCACTCTTGTGCGCGATTATCGCCTTGCCGCAGGCCATCGCCTCGATAACAGCCAGTGGAAGCCCTTCGTTGACTCCCGGGTGAAGGAAAACGCTGCATTTTTGCAACCTTTCCAACAATTTCCCTTGATC
>JAPCJK010000130.1 GCA_027886975.1 Nitrososphaerota archaeon | reverse complement strand
GCCGTCCTGCCAACAGTAGCAGACCACTTCTTTGGAGCGTCCTCGACCAGCATCTGGTTGGTCAACCATGACCAGTCAATCGGCTTCTATGACATCCTGAAATGCGCCGCATCGGGTGGCGCCTCCTCGTTCATCAAGATCGGCACATACAACGGCCAAACAGGCGACCTGATACTTACAGGGAAGTAGAATCTCCAACCATGGCGGGACATCCCGCCTCCCGACATTTTCGCACTCCTAGAGGACAGCCTCTCAGAAGCACAGTTATATCGTGGCCTGGCGGTCGTTTTTGATGCTGAGGACTTCACTTGTCTACGATTACTGAGCAAGTCCCGAAGGAGCCCTCCCTCTGGGTGGGCAGACCTGTCAAGAGGAAAGAGGACAGAAGACTGCTAACTGGGCTGGGCAAATTCGTCGATGACCTGAAGCTCCCGGGGATGGCGTACGCGGCCTTCCTGCGGAGCCCCCATGCTCACGCCAAGATTGTGAAGGTCGACGTGACCAAAGCCGAGGAGCACCCAGGAGTGATTTGCGTTCTGACCGGGGAAGAGGTCGCCAAGCTGACGGATCCATTTCTCCAGATTTCCTCTGCCCCCGCTAACAAGCTCAAGGACTATTGCCTCGCGGTCGGAAGAGTCTCCTTCGTTGGGGAGCCGGTAGTCGCTGTCGTGGCCGAAACAAGGGCCATTGCAGAGGACGCCATCGAGGATGTCGAAGTCGATTACGAGGCTCTTGAGCACGTCCTCGAAGCGAAGGAGGCGATTAAGTCAGGCTCTCCTGTAATCCATGAGGAGGTCGGCTCCAACCTGGTCTGGAAGGGGACGTGGGACTACGGAGACATCGATGGCGCGATCAAGCAGGCTGACAAGGTTGTCAAGAAGTCCCTCCATTTCCACCGGTTCAGTTCGACTCCCATTGAGAACAACGCGGTCGTTTCGCAGTTTGACCGGGCGACCGGCTTCCTAAGCATCTACTGCAACAACCAGATGCCGATGTTCTGCGTACCTTGGATTTCCTTTGCTCTGAAGTTCCCTTCGAATAAGATCAGAATGGTCACTGGAGACACCGGCGGTGGGTTTGGGACCAAGATAATCAGCTACCCCTACATGGTGCTTACTAGTCTACTTGCAATGAAGGCAGGACGGCCCGTCAAGTGGATAGAAGAGAGGTCCGAGCATCTGCAGGCAGCCAACCATGGCAACGAGCGCACATTCGAAGTCGAGATCCCAGTCAAGAAGGACGGCACCATCCTGGGCCTCAACGTGAAGGCCTGGGACGACTGCGGTGCCTTTACCAGATATGAGCCAGCTGGTGCGGTAATCTGGGCACAGGTCACGCCGGGTTGCTACCATTTCAAGAATTTCAGGATGGAATTCCTGCAGGTCATGACGAACAAGTGCCCCGTTGGGCCGAACAGGGGCTATTCCAGGATGCAGCACTTGTGGATGATAGAACGTTCAGTCGACATCGTCGCTAGAGAGCTCGGACTGGACCCGGCTGCTGTCCGGGAGAAGAATCTCATTAGGCCCGGAGAGATGCCCTACGTGACTCCAAGCGGAGGGGTCTATGATGGGGGGGACTACCCAGCGGCACTTCGGCGGACGATGGAGCTGATTGACTACGGTGAGGTGAGGAAGCGCCAGGCTGAAGCCAGGAAACGAGGCAAGCTGATCGGGGTGGGCCTCGCCATCGTGATTGATTCGGGGACCAACAACTTCGGGCAGGTCAGGATTGTTAATCCCGAGAACCCGTTTTCTGGGAACTCGGAGGCTGCGAGGATATCCATAGACGGACTCGGCCAGATACAAGTAGCACTCGGCACGGTCTCTCAGGGCCAGGGCCACGAGACGTTTGCATCTCAAGTCGTTGCCGACGAATTCGGAGTGACTCCTGACCAGGTGGCTATCGTGGTAGGCTTTGATTCAGCCCAGGGGCCTTATTCCCATCAGTCTGGGGCATACGCCAGCCGCTCCGCGGTGATGGAAACAGGGGCCTTGCTGGGCGCGGCGGAGAGAGTGAAGTCAAAGGCTGCAAAGATAGCGGCGCACCTGATGAAGACAGAGGCCGGGAGCATCGAGTTCAAGGAGGGTAACGCCGTCGACAGGACGACTGGGAAGAAAGTGCCGCTCTGGCAGATTGGGAACGTGGCCTGGGTCAACAACGTCCTCCTCCCCGAAGGCATGGAACCCGGGCTCGTGGCGACCCACTTTTGGAAGCCTAATTTCGGGCTCCCTGATGAAAAATGGAGGCACAACCAAACGCTCACGTACTCCTACCAGTGCCACGCCGCGGTAATCGAACTCGACCCTGAGACTGGGAAGTTCAAGATACTCAACTACGCCATATCAGACGACTGCGGACGACAGATCAACCCAATGATAGTCGAGGGACAGGTCCACGGTGCCGCCGCCCACGGGATTGGTGCCGCGATGTTCGAGAACTTCGAATATGATTCAGACGGCCAGCTCAAGAGCAGCACTTTCGTAGATTACCTTGTCCCGACGGCTCTGGACATCCCCGCCATGGTAACCAGCACCATGGAGACGCCGTCTCTATTCGCTCCGAAAGGCATCAGGGGTGTCGGAGAAGGGGGAGGAGTGCCGCTATCAGCAATTGCGAACGCCGTAGAGGACGCCCTCACCCCCTATGGGGTCGAGATCACCGATTCGCATCAGAACCCGCAGCATATCTACCAGATGATAAAGCGGAAGGGACAGAGGCCGGGCTCGTAGGAAGCCCCGTTCTGCGCAATAGAATTATTACTTCCATTTTCGTAGAACCGAGACATGAAAAGGCGGTCTATTGCCCTCGTCGTGTTGGCGATACTAATGATAGTGTCCGCGGTTGTCGTCCTGTTAGTTCCACTCGTCTCTGTTGAAGCCATGCCGGTCGGTAAGAATTACTTCTCTACGACCACAAGTGTCGAAGGAAACCAGACGCGGACCGTTACTCTCGTCTATAGCTGGCCCCCGGAGGCCTCAGTCGCCTCTTTGTCGTTTTGCTTCTGGGGTCAAGGGGGGCTATTTCAGAACGAGACATACTACCTGTTCGCAGTTTCCCATACTCAAATCGGGGGACAGTCTTGTCCGGCTTTGAGCCCTCATTGACCTAGTAACCTCTATACGCTTCGAAAGGACAGGAGGAGAAGTTTGGCGCTTCTCGAGGTCCGCAACGTCGAGAAAGACTTTGGGGGCCTCGTAGCTCTGAAAGACGTCTCTTTCAAAATCGACGAAGGCGAGATTGTAGGGCTGATAGGGGCAAACGGCGCCGGGAAGAGCACGATTTTCAACATCATCACTGGCCTGCTCCAGCCTACGGCCGGGTCGATACTATTCGAAGAGAAGGACATTACCGGCCTGAAGCCCCACGATGTTGTGAAGCTGGGCATCGCGCGGACCTTCCAGTCGGTCCGTCCTTTCTTGAACTATAGCGTAGAACAGAACATCCGGGTGGGTGCCATGTTTGGGAGAACGGCCAGCGTTGATTTGGACTCGCGGGTAGAGGAGGTTATCAAAGTGACGGGACTGGATTCAAAGAGGGACACACTGGTCAGGTCCGTCCCCATTGAGCAGAGGAAACTTGTGGAAGTCGCCAGGGCCCTCGCATCCACCCCCAAATTGTTGATGCTGGACGAGCCGATGGCAGGCCTGAATCCAACTGAGACGGGGGGTTTCATCGAGTTGGTTAGGAGGGTGAACGAGAACGGAGTGACGGTCCTTGTCGTGGAACATGTCATGAAGGCCGTGATGACCCTGTCCAGAAGGATAATCGTGCTTCATGCGGGTCAGAAGTTGGCGGAGGGGACTCCAG
>JAPCJK010000013.1 GCA_027886975.1 Nitrososphaerota archaeon | reverse complement strand
GTAGGTATGTCCCAGGGTGCAAAGACGTTCAAGCTGAAGTACGGCCACCGGGGGCAGAACAAGCCTTGCATAGACCTGACGAACGGGCTGGGTTATGTCACCAGCCAGAACCACGGCTACGCCATCTACGAGAAATCACTCGCTAGGACTGAACTGAAGCCTTGGTTCATCAACGCTGACGACAGAACGATTGAAGGGGTCTTCCACAAGAGCAAGCCCTGCATGGCGGTGCAATTTCATCCCGAGGCCACCCCCGGGCCCTACGATACAATGTTTGTCTTCGACAAGTTCGCAGACGCTACCACGGGAGAGCGCCAAAGAGGTGAGGAGTTTCGAAGCTTGAGGGCGTGAAGAAAGTCCTCGTCATAGGCAGCGGCGCGATTAAAGTCGGAGAAGCAGGCGAAAGCTGGTAGAACCAGCCGCAAGTTCGACTACTCCGGCAGCCAGTGCCTTAAGGCCCTGAAGGAGGAGGGGGTGGACTCGGTCCTCGTCAACCCGAATATCGCCACCATTCAGACCAGCCCGCAGTTTTCAGAACGCATCCACTTCGTCCCGATCAACCTCGCTTCCGTGACCAACGTTATCAAGGAGGAGCGGCCGGACGGGATTCTGCTGGGGTTCGGGGGTCAGACGGCCCTAAATTGCGGCATCGAACTCGCGGAAAAAGGAGTCCTTGAGAAATACTGGTTGCGTGTCCTGGGCACCCCAATCCGCGGAATCCAACTTACGGAGGACAGGGACCTGTTCAAGAAGACTATGGTGAGTGCAGGAATCCCAGTCCCCAGGAGCGTCGCAGTATATTCGTTCGAGGAGGGACGGCGCGCTGCAAATCTGCTAGGATTCCCGGTCATAATCAGGGTCGCCTACACACTAGGGGGGAAGGGAGGAGGGGTCGCCAGGAACATCGAGGAACTCGAACAGATCATCGAGCGCGGGCTAAGCAGCTCCATCGCCCACCAAGTCCTGGTCGAGGAGTATCTGGGTGGCTGGAAGCAGATCGAGTACGAAATCATGCGGGACCGTGAAGGCAACAGCGTGATCATCTGCAACATGGAGAACATGTTGGGAATGAGGGTCCACACGGGTGACAACATTGTGGTCGCCCCTTCCCAGACCCTGACAAACTCCGAATACCACATGCTCCGGACAGCTTCCCTCGTCGCAGCCAAGACCTGTGGAATCATAGGAGAGTGCAACATACAGTTCGCATTGCATCCAGGGTCTGAAAGGTACGCGGCCATCGAGATCAACGCCAGGCTGTCCAGGTCCTCCGCACTGGCGTCCAAAGCGACGGGCTATCCCCTGGCCTACATCGCGACGAAGCTCGCTCTGGGATACAAGCTGACTGAGCTGAAAAACAAGGTCTCCGGGATAACAACTGCCCTCTTCGAGCCATCGTTGGACTACCTGGTCGTCAAGATGCCGCGCTGGGACACGGTCAAGTTCGACGGTGCGGTTCGGACCATAGGCACTTCCATGAAGTCCATTGGGGAGGTGATGGCCGTGGGTAGGGGCTTCGAGGAAGCCATTCAGAAGGCCGCGCGGATGGCCAATCCGCAGTTCGACGGGGTGATCAGAACAGGAACAACCCCACCAGACCGGCCGGAGTCCCTAAGGAGGCTGGACCACCCGACCGACACAATTGTGTTCGACCTGGCAGAGGCCCTTAGAGCGGGGATCGACCCCAACGAGGTAGCTGCGAGAAGCGAAGTCGACATGTGGTTCATTCGAAAACTGAAGAACGTGGTGGACTTCCACGGACGTCTGGAATCCGGGACCCCGGGGTCGATTCCGACCCGCAGCTTGATATCCAGGGCGAAGAAACTCGGTTTTTCTGACAAGCAGCTGGGAGCCCTTCTCGGCGTGGGGGAGGACAGGGTCAGGGAGTCCCGCATTCATCTTGGAGTGACCCCTGTCACCAAGGTGATCGACACCTTGGCCGCCGAGTGGCCTTCGAAGACGAACTACCTCTACCAGACATTCAACGCATCGGTTGACGAGGCACCGGCAACAAAGAAGCGAAAAGTAATGGTCCTCGGCGCCGGCCCCTACAGAATCGGCAGCTCCGTCGAGTTTGACTGGGGGACAATGAACATGGCCTGGGCGCTCAGGGAAAACGGATTTGACGAAGTGATTGTGGTCAATTGCAATCCCGAAACGGTGTCCACCGACTTCGACATGAGTGACAGGCTGTATTTCGAGGAGCTTACAGTAGAGAGACTTCTGGCGATCTATGACAAAGAGAGGCCTGAAGGGATGGTCCTTTGCGTGGGAGGCCAGACACCGAACGACCTCGCCGAGAGCCTAGAGAAGCGAGGCGTCGTCGTCCTGGGGACATCTTCCAACTCCGTGGAGATGGCCGAAAACAGGACGAAGTTCAGCGCCCTCCTCGACAGGCTGGGAATTCCACAACCAGTATGGGGCTCGTTCCACTCTTCAGCGGAAGCTGCAACCTTCTGCGCGAGGGTAGGCTACCCCGTCATAGTGAGACCGTCACATGTCCTCAGCGGGTCCGCCATGAGGGTGATCTGGGATCCTTCGGAACTGGAGACTTACATCACGAAAGCGGCCAGGGTGAACCCAGACTACCCTGTGGTGGTCAGCGAGTTCATGGAGGGCGCCCGCGAGGTCGAAGTCGACGCAGTGTCAGACGGCAAGGACACGGTGATTGGCGCCATAATCGAGCACGTCCAGGATGCCGGAATCCATTCGGGTGACGCCATCATGTCCATCCCTACTGTGTCGGTCACAAAAGCGGCGAAGTCGAAGATCAGGACCTACACAAAGAGCATCGCGCGTGAACTCAAAGCCAAAGGCCCCCTCAACATTCAGTTCTTGGTGAAGGGCGCCTCCGTATTCGTAATCGAGTGCAACCTCAGAGCATCAAGGTCCCTCCCCTTCGTCTGCAAGGCCACGGGGGTAAACCTGATCGATGTCGTGGCACCGGTGATGCGAGGGGGGAAACTAAAGAGAACCAACGACGTCGAGGAACCCATGCGCTTCGCGGTCAAGGCGCCGCAGTTTTCCTTCCTTCAAATGGACGGAGCCGACCCAAGGCTCGGTGTCGAAATGCGTTCGACGGGCGAAGTTGCATGCTTCGGTGACACATTCGCCGAAGCCCTCTCCCAGGCCTTCATGGCCAGTGGCCACACGATCCCAAAGCAAGGAGACCTAGGCATCCTTCTACTTGAGCCCTGGCAGGACAAGAGCTCTGCAACTGGCCTGATCGATGGGTTCGAGAAGAAGGGAATCAAAATCCAAGTTCTTGACCAAAGTTCCCTGGACACGATGTTTGATGGGGCCTTGAAAATGATCTCTCATGGCGAGGTCTCGTTCATTCTTTCTTTCAACGCAAACTCCAACACAGACACGGAGGTCTTCAACAGGATCAGGCGGAAGGCGGTGGACCTGCAAGTGCAGGTAATCTCAACCAGGGAGGAAGCCGAAGCCTTGCTTATGTGCGTCGACAGGTAGTCGACAGTGGCCAACGACGAGATGGTCGACGTGGTCGACAATCAGGACCGCGTAGTGGGGGTTGCAACCATTGACAAGTGCCTCAGGGAAGGGCTCCTACACAGGGCCGTTGCAGTTCTTGTGAAACGGGAGAGCGGCGCTGTCGTTCTTCAGCAGCGGAGCAGGAACGATTCCTGGCACCCAGGACTTTGGACAATCTCGTGCACAGGTCATGTGCGAAGAGACGAGTCCTACGAACAGGCGGCGATCAGAGAATTAAGCGAGGAGCTGGGACTGAAGAGCACGGTCGAGGAATTCAGGAAGTTTCTCCTCCCTCCCATCTCTTCGAACGGTCTGACCGAGCTGGAATGGATTGCGCTATTCACGACCTTGACCGACGCACCTCTTACAATCGACCCGGCGGAACTTGAGTCTGCCTCCGAAGTGATGCAACATGAGTTGAGGAAGATCCTCACCGACTGGCCCGTTACCCCAGACGCAAAGATAATCTTGGGGGAGTACCTGAAGTCGTCGGCTCCCTCGGCGGGAATCTGAGATTTTTATACGCAAAATTGCAGCCAGTCCCTGATGGAAGGAGTTGACGAACTGGTTTCGTATCTCTCGGGCGGGTCGAGGGTAATCGTTATCGCCGAGAAGGATGTAGACCTGAGGCCTCAGTCCGGGGACAACAGGCTCTTCCTTCTGAAGATTGCGGAAGGCTCATTGGCTTCCGGGGGGAGGGGTGGTGGTTTCGGAGAGAGACGGGTAGCTGAGGTTTTGTTTTTCGAACGAAAGAACGGCGCCTGGTCCAGGCTTTTCAGGACGGACGACGAGGCAAGCCTGGCTACCTTCGAGGTCCCGTATTACGTCTCCCGGCTCCCACTTACACTCCTCGACGGCGCTGAATCGATGGGCTACGGGGTCGTGGAGCCGGACCTTGTCCGTGAATTGGCAAGAAAGGCAGGAATCCCCTCCTCTGCTTAAATAGAATGCACTTCGGCCGGGGCAGTCGAATGAAGGTCCTGGTCACAGGAGCGTCGGGAATGGTCGGGAGGAACCTGGTCGATTATCTAGGGCACAAGGGCGTCACGACAATCCCCACCGACCTTAAGGGATGGGACGTGTCAGGCGACCTGCTCGACGACGACTTCGTTTCCCAAACTCTAGCTTTGATGGACTTTGATGCCATCGTCCACCTCGCTGCTATCACGGAAATCAAAAAGACGATCGAAAACCCTCACCTGTGCTTCGAAGTCAACTGCGTTGGAACGCTCAACATGCTGGAACTGGCCCGGAAGAAAAACGTCTCAAGAATAATAATCGCGTCGTCGGCCAACGTTTTTGGAGCGCCAAAAGATAACCCCGTCACCGAGGACTCTCCCTTCGACCCGCGGGCTCCCTACGACTACTCAAAATTGGTCTGCGAGAGCATGGCGATGGGGTTCTACAAGTCGAAAAGGTTGCCGATTTCGATCACGAGAAGCTGGCTCCTATTCGGAGAGTATGACCAGCCCTCTCGTGCTGTCGTCCGTTTCATCCGGGCATGCCTTAAGGACGAACCTTTGTCGCTCTTCAATGCAGGCAAGGACACCACGTCACCGACCCACGTCATCAACTTCGCCAAGCTCGCGCTTTCAATCCTCGACGATGAGAAGGCGGTCGGGCAGGCGTTCAACTTCGGGGGCGAAAGGGCGGTAACAATCCGCGAACTCGCCGAGACCGTAAAGAGGCTGACCGGTTCCAAATCCGAGCTCACCCTTCTCCCTCCCCGGAGTGAACTCGAAAATGACCCTCAGATCAGCTATCCATCGATCAACAAGGCCAGGAATTTGCTCGGCTATTCGCACGAGCTCACACTTGAGCAGGGATTACAACGGACAATCGACTGGGTAAAGAAACAGGGTTAGGACGTAAGTATCAGTTCGACTTTCACGTCTTCGGGGATCCTAAGCTTCGTAATCTGCCTCATGGTCCTGTCATCCGGCTGAACGTCTAGAATCCTTCTGTGGACCCTCAGCTGCCAGTGGTCGAAGGTGTGGCTCCCCTCTCCTGTCGGCGCCTTGCGTGTCGTGATTTTCAACTTCTTAGTTGGAAGCGGTTGGGGGCCCTTGACCTTCACCCCGGTCTTGTCGGCGATGTCTCTGATGTCCTTTGCCACTCTCTCCAACTCGGGGAGGTTAGTGCTGGTGAGTTTTATCCTGGCATACTGGGCCATTTTCTTTCAACAACGCCCGAGGTCTCTATTTAGCCGTTGCTCAGGAATGAACAGATGTGGCACACAAATCGATGGAAATGCCAACTTCTCTAATAGCGTTAAGATGACTCAGTTTCTCGACCCGACGAAATGGAACACGACTCTCACGAGGCCATCATGAAGGGCGTCGGCGAGCAACTCGCCGACATCTTCGACGAGCCAGAACAATCGGCGCACGTGTATCTCGACGACGCCAACAAGGCGTGCAACAAGCGATTCGCTTAGTTGATTGGGAAAGCCCACTTCTTTCCTTTGCCGTACTCAAGGACTTGGATGCTCTTCGTCTCGTAATAATAGTCGAGTCCCTCGATCCCAAGCTCCCTTCCGAATCCGCTTTGTTTGAATCCCCCGAACGGGACCTCCGCTCTTGCTATGGGCGGAGAGTTGACCCACGTCGTCCCAGCCTCGATTCTTTCGGCCACATGGTAAGCCTTCTCGACGTCTTTGGTCCACACCGACGAACCCAGGCCAAACGGCGTATCGTTCGCCCTTTGAATGGCTTCTTCCACATCTTTCACTACGAAGATCGGAAGAGCCGGACCGAAGCACTCTTCCCTGGAAATCTTTGCGTCATAGTCGACGTCTCCCAAAACGGTAGGAACAAGAAAGTTGCCCCTCTCTAGTCCCTTATTCATGGGCCTGCCACCTTTGACTATCACCTTCGCGCCCCGGCTTTTCGCATCTTCCACCATCGATTCCACTTTCTCTCTTTGCTCTTGTGTGTGCACAGGGCCCATGTGGGTCGTCTTCTCGAGCCCGTTTCCAACCCTGATAGTCTTCACCTTTTCGACGAAGCTCCTGACGAACTCGTCGGCGACAGAATCAAAAAGGAAGAGCCTCTTTACGGAAGTGCAGGACTGACCGCAATTCCTGAACCGCCCCCATGCAGCGGCCTCAACCGCCAGTTCGAGGTCTGCGTCGTCGCAGACAATCATGGGGTCCGACCCGCCGAGTTCAAGGGTCAGCCTCTTTATCGACTTGGCGGCACCTTCCATTATTCTCTTGCCGGTCGCCGTTTCCCCGGTGAACGCTATCTTGGCAACCTTCGGATTTTCGATTATTTCCTCGCCAACTACGCTACCAGGCCCCGTTACGACGTTCACGGCACCAGCCGGGAGACCCGTCTTTGCCAGCAGTGCCGCCACCTTGATGTCTGTGATAGGGGTGGTGCTCGCCGGCTTCACCACGAACGTATTCCCTGCCGCCAGACCGGGTGCGACCTTCCATCCCATCAGGGATACGGGAAAGTTCCATGGAAGTATAGCCCCTACTACCCCGAGAGGACGCTTTGTCACTATGAAGAACCCCTCGCCGGTAGAGAACGGGGTGTGCGCCCCCCTCTGCCTCCCGATTAGACCAGCGTAGTATTCGCAGGAGTTGGCGAAGGAATTGATCTCGCTGCTGGACTCTCCGAGAGGCTTGCCCTGCTCGAGTGTCAAGCTCCTCGCCAGGTCCGCGACGTCTGCCCTGACTACTTCAGCTATCTTCAGAAGTACCCGTGAACGCTCGATGGCGGGCCTTTCCGACCATACCTTGAACGCCTCGCTTGCCGCGTCCACAGCTCGCTTCACGTCCTCGCGCCCCCCCTTCGGGACGGTGTCTACCAGCTCACCGGTCGCCGGGTTGGAGACCCGGATGACGTCGGCGCTTTGGGACTCGGTCAGCTGGCCTTCAATCAGCATCTTCATCCAAAAATCACACCTTGACCTTCTCTGGCCGCGTATAACTTTATCTCGTCAGGGGGCCAGGTTTCCATCCCACATCCGATGGTATAGCTGGACCATACTCTGCTCGTCGAATACGAGGGGGCTGTTGGGTCTCGGGTACATTCTTATGCACTCGTCCGCCAGTGAAGAAAGGTCACCTTCGGCGACCCCGATCTCTTTGAGCGTCGTGGGAATTTTGAGGTGGGACACTAAGCTTCTTGCCTTCTCGGCCATGGCCATCCCCAGGGCAGCCGGGTCGTCGGCGGAATCTATCCCGTACGCTTCTCCGAGCTTTTTCATCTTTGGGCCGCACGCTACTGCGTAGTTCGAAAGTATGTACGGGAGAGGGAGGCCGCAAGAGACCCCGTGCGGGAGTTTGAACTGGGTCGCAATCGTATAACCTATCGAATGCCCGTATACCATCTTGGCCTGCAATGCTATCCCTCCCAACAGGGCCCCCAGACTCATTGGTTCCCTTGCCCCTTTGTCGCTCCCTTCGTCATAGGCCCTCTCCAGATTTTGCACAATCAACCTGATCCCCTCGAGAGCAGCTGAGTCGGTGATCGGGCTGGCTAGGTTGGACAGATATGCCTCTGTGTTGTGGCACAGGGCATCCATACCCGTAGCCGCAGTCACTCCGGGGGGCATTGACATCGTAAGGTCTGGGTCAACCACTGCCACAGATGGGAGCAAAAGAGGGCTGTTGATCCACTGTTTGTGGCCATCAACTGTGACCATGGAGGTCACCGTAAGCTCGGCCCCCGTCCCCGCGGTAGTAGGGACCATGATGGACGCCAGAGGTTCCTTCGCGAAGAGGCCGTTCCCGACGAACGACTTCGCTGGCCCATCATTAGTCGCAAAGCCCGTCGCAACCTTTGCCATGTCCATTGAACTTCCTCCCCCGACACCAATCACAATGTCGTATTTCCCGCTCCTTACTCGGTCCGCAACGGCCTGAGCGACCTCGATCCTCGGTTCAGGCTCGACTTCGTCGAACACTTCGAGCCCTATTCCGCCCAAATGTTGCGAGACTCTCTGGACAATCCCGGTCTTTACCATGACCTTGTCAGTCACCATCAGCGCTTTGCTTCCTCCCAGTGCCTTCGCCTCGGCCCCAATCCCCTCGACGGCACCGAACCCGAAAGAGAGCTTGGTCGGGAGGAAATAAGAGAACTTCAACGAGTCCAGAGCGAAAAACTCCTTTTTAACCGATACCAGAGCCGAATCGCACGTTTGCACCTCGACCCGTCTCAGGAGAAGCTACTCCGCGGCGAAGGGGGGGAAGCAAATCAGTTCGCCATGGAAATCGTCACCAAGGTAGGAGACGCTGTGGGAGCAGAATCGCTGGTCCCGATCAAGTCAGCCCACGTCCTCGCCCACTACAGTAGCCTCCACGACGCGGGAATCGACCTCCTCGAGCGATTCGCCAA
Source organism: Nitrososphaerota archaeon (assembly GCA_027886975.1). Lineage (GTDB taxonomy): Archaea > Thermoproteota > Nitrososphaeria > Nitrososphaerales > Gagatemarchaeaceae > UBA183. The sequence goes on along the minus strand of JAPCJK010000013.1, from coordinate 24,201 downwards.
CTCAGGGGGCAAGTTCGCCGTTCCGACCTCTGTCGACCCTGCGAGCATCGACCTGCAGAACTGGAAGTCCTTCGGCATCCCCGAGGAATACGCTCGCCAACAATTCAGGCTCTGTGATGCCTATGCCCGCCTCGGGGGGCTCAGATGCTGGACCTGTGTCCAGTACCAGGTCTGCAATTTCCCCAAACGCGACGAAACTGTCGCCTGGGCCGAATCCAGTGCGGTGGTCTTCGCCAACTCAGTGATAGGGTGCAGATCCAACAAGATCACTGCGGGGATGGACGTGGCATGCGCAATTCTCGGGCAGACCCCGAAGTTCGGGATGTTGAACGATGAGAACCGGCCGGCAACTATCGCTTTCAAGGTCGCACTCGAGCTTCTCTCCGACCTCGACTACCGGTCACTGGGATTCTTCATAGGCCGAAACGCCGGCTCGCGCGTCCCAGCGCTAATCGGACTTCCCCAAGAAGTGACCTCCGACGACATCAAACACCTTGGAGCCGCCGCGGCAGCAGCGGGGCCAATCACTATGATTCATTACCTTGGCATCACTCCCGGGTCGGGGACGCTTGGTGAGGCCACCGGGGGCACCAAAGTGGAGGAAGTGGAGGTTAGAAGGGCGGACTTGGACGAGGTCGAAACGGACCTGAACCAGACGTCCGAGCGGCCCGACTTGGTAGCTTTCGGGGTCCCTCATCTCTCGGTCAACGAGCTGGGCCAACTGGCAAAGATGCTCGAAGGGAGAATGCTCAGGCCCGGCGTGCAGATGTACGCCTACACGTCGTCCCAGGCCTTCGATATGGCAGGGAGGGCGGGGATAACTTCGGCCATAGAGGCTTCCGGTGCAAGGCTGTCTCAAAGCACCGACGCCGAAATCTCACCCTTGAAGCAACTTGGCTTCAACGTAGTCGCCACGAACTCGGCGAAACTCGCCGAGATCGTCTCCTCCGAGGGCGAGATCAAGATACGATACGTTCCAATGAAGGACATAATCGAGGAGGTAACAAATTGAGCTCAGGCACCTTGAAGGGTAGAGGATTGGTCCCGGGCCGGGCCGAAGGAGAAGCGGTCGTGTCAAACATGGCGTTCACCTTTGCACACGGAGTCGACCCTGCAACCGGGAACGTCACCGACGTGAGGAGCGACGTCAAGGGTTCGGAGGTAAAGGGCAAAGTTCTGTTCTACCCGTTCGGCAAGGGCTCCACCACAGCTTCCGCTTGGTTCCTTGAGACCGTCCGACTCGGGAACAACCCAGTGGCCCTGGTGACCGAAGGGGTCGACCTATCGGCCGTCATCGGGTCCGTCATGGCGAGGCTGGTCTACGGAAAGGAGATACCCGTCATCTCTGGCATCCAGAGGAACATCTACTCGGCAATTAAGTCGGGGGCCAGGGTTTCGGTGGACGGCGGTGCTGGCGAGGTGCGGGTGTCAATTTGAAAAGACTGCTGCGTGACAAGAAGCTCTTCCTGTTCGACCTCGACGGGGTCTTTTACAAAGGAAAGGAGAGCAGGGTGAAGATAGGCGGGACGAAGGCCATTGAGGCCCTTAGAGCGCGCCACAAGAAACTCTATGTCCTAACCAACAACTCGACCGACACCGTCGAGACAATCCATTCTCGCCTTGAGGAGTTCGCCGTGCCAGTGAAAAAGGAAGAAATCTTGACGAGCAGCCTTCTCACCGCCGAATATCTCCGAGACAGGCACGGCAGGGTCTCCTACTTTCTTGTCGGCGAGGAGGGCCTGGATTTGGAGATGAAAAGGTGCGGCCACCGTAGGACCGAAGGCGAGAAAGCAGAATTCGTGGTCGTGGGCCTCGACCGGAAAATAAACTATGAAAAACTCGACCATGCTGCAAGGCTCGCAAGAAACGGCGCAGCTATTGTCGCTACCCACAACTCTCGGCTCTACATGTACAAGACAGGCCCTGCCATGGCGACTGGGCCGATCGTCAAAGCAATCGAGTATGCCAGCCAAAAGAGATCGACCGTGATAGGCAAGCCATCTCCTTTGATGTTCAGAATCGCACTTGAAAGGGCAGGGTGCGAGAAAGGGGAGGCAGTGATGATCGGAGACCAGGCGGACACAGATATCGCAGGCGCAGCGAAGGCTGGGGTAGATTCGATCTTAGTAACAAGCGGGGTCGACCAGAGCGTCGGGGACTTTCAAACCGTCGCCACCCTCTCCAACGTCGACGACATAGTCCCGCTACTATGATGCGAGGCGAGTTTCGCCTATCTCGAATGCTTCTTCACGAACGCTAGGTCAACGGATATCCCTAGACCATGACCATGTGGGACTCCGATTTTTCCGCCTCTGGGCGCTTCAAGTCCGGCGGCGAGTTCTGACTGAAGAGGGTTCGGAAAGGGATTGAACTCTACACCGATGGAGGGACGAGCCGACGCGGCGTGCAGGGAGGCCGCAAGCGAAATGACCGAGTTCATACCGGTCATCGGAGAAAATGATACGCCTCGCGCGCCCCCCTTCTCCGCTACTTCCATCTCGATTGCAACCCCGCCGCACCTGCTCACGCTTGGCTCAAGGACTCCTACAAGCTTCTCTTCGATGGGCCTGTCGAAATCTCCGGCGAACCAGCTCTCGCCTGCCCCTATCCTAACTTTCGAACCCTTGAGGGCGGTGTACCCCTCCCAATCGTCGGAGAGAACAGGTTCCTCGAACCAGGCTAGGTCGAAGTCGGAGAATGCCGCCGCGGCTTTCAGTGCGTTCTTCACGTCGTACGCACCGTTGGCGTCCGCCACAAGCATCCCCTCAGGCCATGCTTTCCTGACCGCTGCCAAAGTTCGCACATCTTCGTCGACGCCGAAACCGATCTTGATTTTGGCACCCCCAAGCTCTTTTGCCCTCACCTGCTCGACTTGAGAGGCCAACGAGCCGCGAGAAGCGAACAGTGACCCTGCAAAAACTCCGACTTCTGGTGTTGGATTTGAAGTAAAGAAGCTGTTCAGAGGCCTGCGCGAGGCCTTCCCCAGGCAGTCGTACAAGGCGATTTCGATTCCACTAAGCGCTTCGACGGATACTCCTCTCGTATGCCCCCGGACCCGGAGTTCTCTCCAGATCTGATTCCACGCTGCCCTCACCTCGGGATAGACTCGCCCCGTTAACGCCTTCCCTAGATAGCGCACCATGGAGGCAGTGGCCTCAGGGTCGAACCTGGTCATCGCTTCCCCCCAGCCTTCGACCCCGTCGCAAACGGCCCTGACGAGCACGGTCTGGAAGTGCGAGTAACTGAACGTCCCTCCCTTGAGGTCTTCTTCGACCTTAATCGCGATTGGGAAGGCTTCCAGGGCCTCGACCTTCAATAGAACAATCGCCATCGGGGCAACCTTAAATTGATTGACACTACGCTTCCTTTCGAACTTGCAACACTCATCATCGAAAGGACTGGCGAAGTGTGCAATCTGCGGGAAAGTCGAGGAGCAGACAGGGACCTTCCCCTTGGTCATTGGGGTAGGAAGGGTCTGCCTCGCTGACGGGATGACCAAGGTGAAATGCGATGTCTGTGGAGACGATGTGAAGCTCCTTACATCTTCCCGGCTCCAGGGCAGGGCCCTCTGCCTCAAGGACTACATGAAGGAGGTCGAAAAGTTCCGTCAGCACATCGTCCAGAGCTTCGACGAAGACGACGAACCCGCCACCACTATCTTGGAACGCGCGTACACAAAAGCGCCCGAGGGCTACACCCTTCTGGCCGTCCGCCGGGGGAGGAACTCGACCCACATGTGGGAGGCCGAATACGAGAAGACAGAGATATTTCAAATGAGATGTAGCTAGGACTAAGTTGGATTAGTTACTATTTTCCGTATGGAAGCTGCGGACTTTCCATAGGCAGATGCGAGTTCAGAAACTGGACATCCATTTCCGTACTTTCTACATATTTCCTCTACTTGGAAGTCGCTCAAATTCGAGCGTCGCCTAGCCCTGGCGACGGCCTTGTTGTGAGTTAATGGGAGACTAGCCGAAATCTTGTTCGCTGATCTGAAGCCTCTTTCAATCTGTTCATTCAGCAAGGCTGTGCCTTCGTTCCCCGTTATTTTGTCACAGTAATAGTCGACGACGACTTGAAGTTCTACCCTCTTCTTGAATGTGAACGGCAACATTTCCTTGGCTATCCGGAGTACTGAATCTTGTCTAGTAACCATGAGGTGATATGCATCATGAACAGCGTCGCGATAGATTCTGGTTGAAATCCCTTGAATCGAATGTAATAATCTGTCAATCTGCTCCAAATGTTCTCTGCAGCGGTCGGTCCATTGAAGGTAAAGGATGAGAACAAATTGCCGAATCTTGACGATAACACAACCATCTCCGTCAAAATACCCCCCTACCTGCCGCCAGTCATTGTATCCAAGGGAGTCGAGTTCGCTCTCTGGCAATCACCAAGACAGCGATGTCTAACACTTAACGACCAACCTTGAAAGAGTCTCGAAATCAATCTAGTTTCAATTCTCGGCTCAACAACTTTACACACCATTTCTTAAACTCCCGAAGGAGGGAATACAGCCCCGTAAGGTCATTGGCCAACGAGGAGATGCTGGTCCTTAACAGGCTCCTTCAGGAAATAGAAGACCTGAAACTTGGCCTCGACCCCAACGTTCTCTCGGGCTGGTATCAGAAGGTCGCCAGCGACGCAAGATCCGAAGCCCCGAGTCATCTGACAGATTCCATCGAAGTTGTCCAAGATCCTATTCTCCCGATGAAATTCGAATTCAAGACTTCAAGGCGGGCCATCAAGTATGTCATCGAAGCCATCGAAAGGAACCTTTCCCAAATGCCCATGGCCACCAGGCTTTACTTCCAAAAGCTCGCCGAACTCATTCAAGCCGAGGCCCTGCGCTAGGGCTTCGTTGTCCCATCGATAGAGTAAAAGCGACGACTGACTTTAAACGCAGCCGCGGAGGGCCTCGACGAGACTTGTCTCTTCCTTCATACAGCATAGTGGTGGACTTTGTAAGTGAGGGGGAGGTGGCGAATCTCATCAAAGGGTTCGTGGAAGTCAAGGGCAAAAAGGTCCGATTCTCCGGAGTTGCCTACGGAAGATTCGGGGGGCAAAACTTCTCGCCACAGTTTTCGAAGATGGCCAAGGGCAAACTGGCGACACTCACAGGCGATTTCCCCAAATTCGAGGAGGACCTCCAGTTGAGGCTTGTCAGGGGGGACTTCGAGGCAAGACCTGGAAAGAATGAACACCATCATCACCTTCATCTTGGCGAAGATCCCGAGGGTGGGAAAGTTTGAACCTGCTTGTGGGAGGAACGGGTTTCATCGGTGGCCATGTAGTAGAATATCTGTTCCAGCAAGGGGAGATTTCCAAGGGAATCTTCAGGAAGGGTTCGCACCTCAAGATAATGGACGCCAGCGGGGTTCAGGGATTGGAAGCGGACGTGAAGGACCACCACTCGCTTCACGAAGCCATGGAAGGAGTTGACATGGTTTACAATATGGCGTCGCCGATGCCGGGGTCCGACGCCGATTTTCACATGTTCAACACCGAGGGCATACTCAACCTCCTCGAAGTGGCCAAAGAGTCGAAGGTCAAGACCTTCGTCCACCTAAGCACTCTCGATGTCTACGGATTCGGAACAAAGGCGATCAACGAGGCGACAGGCCTAAACCCCTCGGATGACTACCAGAAGTCGAAAGCAGAAGCCGAGAGACTACTCATCGAATTCTCCAAGAGGAACAAAGAACCAAGAATCGCAATAATCCGGTCGGCAAAGGCAATCGGCTCAAGAGACGAAAGCTTGGTGGTCCCTGTCCTTCGGATGGTTGATTCGGGCACCGTTACGATCCCCTCCACCAAGTCCATGTCATTCTCTCATCCCAAGGATATCGCCCAGGCCATGTACAAAACTGCAACAGGACCCTCGAGTCAAGGACCTGTCTACCTGGTGAAATCTTTCGACTCGACCCCCGAAGAGCTCGCCCGCGCCATAGTCGTTGCGTTGGGAGCAAGGGTCAATGTCAAGAGACAGGGGGTCTTCACATCCTCCGCCTTGCCCAAATACACCGCGGATCAGCTGAAGGCTTCACTTAGGATAGAGACACAAACGTCATGGAAGGGTTTGGGGTATTCCCCTCAGTTTGACTTGAAGGCCACATCCGAGGAAATCGCGGTTTGGTACAGAAAAGAGCCCTGGGTCACAGAAAACGCTTAGCCATCTCTCGAATCCTCAGGGAGATGCGGCGGATGGTCTATGGCTCCTTCGACAAGCGAGCTACCGCCTTGGCACAGCTCCAGGAAGCTGGAGGAGGTGACCCGTTTCGCATCTTGATCGGTACCATCCTCTCTCACAGAACCCGTGATGAAAACACGACAAGGGCGACTGAAAACCTGTTTTCAAAATACAAGACCCCTTTCCAGCTCGCGACAGCGGACCCGGACATCGTACGCCGTCTCATAAAGCCGTCAGGTTTTTACAACATGAAAACGAAAAACATCATGATTGCATCAAGACAATTACTTGACGAGTTCGGGGGAGAGGTCCCCGACAACGAGGAGGACCTCTTGAAGTTGCATTCGGTGGGGAGGAAAACCGCCAACTGCGTTCTTGTCTACGCCTTCAACAAACCGGCGATACCCGTCGACACGCACGTCCACAGAATCTCCAACCGGCTCGGACTCGTAAGTACTAAGAAACCAGAGGAGACCGAGGCAGAACTCGTTCGCAAGGTCCCCAAGAAGTACTGGTTAGAACTGAATGACCTGTTCGTTCGGTTCGGCCAGACAACCTGCAAGCCTATCGGTCCTCATTGCTCAACCTGCTCCCTGTCGGGTGAGTGCTTCTACTACAAGACAGTCGTCGCTCCCAAGCGCAAAGCTTCTTAGGCCGTGGACGGCGCCCTTGAAGTGTGCCTGGCCTTGAGGAGGCAAAACGGAAGGTCGCCGAACTCGTTGCCGCGAAGGGTTTCGGAAACACTCCTGATGACATAGCAAACAAGCTCCTCTTTGCATTCATCGAACTGGGGGAGGCGGGAGACTCGTGGAAGAAAGGTAAGCCAACCAATGAGACCATAGAGGAGTTGGTTGACGTGATTTTCTACATCCTCGACGCCTCTAGGTTGATTGCTCCCGAAGCGAACATGGACGAAGTCTTTGAGAAGAAGTGGGCGAAAAACATGAGCCGGGCTTTCAAATACGGCGAAGGCTTCAGGGAGAAGAGAGCCGAAACAGCCTAGGGTGCTCTAACCCAGATTACGCTCTTGTCGGCGTGGCAGACGTAGCCTTCGTATCTCAGCCCCTTCTGGTCGATCACCTCCTCCGTCCTGTTCATGGAACCACCGCATAGGGTGCACTTCTGGTCTGACTGATGCTGTTCCATCTTCTCCCAGTTCACCATGAAATACGTCAGGAACATCGGTGAAACGTTTGATTTCATCCTAGTCCGCTTCCGACAAGACCCGCATTGAGGCGCCGTGGTCTCGTCCGCTAGAAAAGCATGTGTCCTGCGCCGAGACGGTTAAAGAGCCCGTGGACGGCCCATGCCTCCGAATTGGAGGTTCTTTTCCAGGCTTCAGTGGACGAAGTTACCAAGCTCATAGGCCTTGAGAAGCGCGAACTGGATATCCTTGAGGATGCAGACGCGGCAGCAAACGAACTCCTGGTGTCAGAATTCGAGAAGTACGTCGAGAGGAAGTACAATCCCGAGATCCCTGAAGTGCTCAAACGGCACAACCTGATGGGGGTGCCGATAGAAGAGAAGTATGGGGGCCGAGGGGCCAGGCAGCTTGTTCAGGCCCTCTTCCTTGAACGGATGGGGCAGTCTGGCATGGGGGTCATTACATTCGCCGACGTCCATCAGTGCCTAGGGAGCATGAGCATCCAAGATTGGGGGACCGAGGAACAGAAGCAGCGGTACCTTCCTAGGGCAGCCAAAGGTGAGGCGGTCCTCGCTTACGGCCTTACGGAGCCGGAAGCAGGCTCGGACCCGGCGTCGCTCAAGACGACCTACAGGAGGGAGGGAGATGGTTTCAGCCTCTCTGGATCCAAGTACCTCATCTCCAACGGGTCCGTTGCATCCAACATGATAGTCTTCGCCTATCCTGAAGTGGGAGGCGGAGGACTCACCGCGTTCCTACTTGACACGAAACAGAAGGGCTTCAAAGTGGATATGAGGCTCGAAGAAAAAATCGGCCTCTTCACCTCTGACACGTCGATGTTGACTCTTGAGGGCGCCTTCGTGTCAAAGGAGGACATCCTAGGGCAGGAGGGAAAGGGGTTCTCCGTAGCCTACTCCGCACTTCTCAACGGGAGGATTGGGATAGGTTCTGGGTGCGTGGGCGTGATGGAGGACTGCCTCAACCAGGTGAAAGAAAGGGTAACTTCCAGGGTTCAGCACGGCAAGGAGATTGGCAAGCACCAATTAATCCAGAAGCACGTGGCCTTCATAGAGTCAAGCCTGGAGGCTTGCCGGTGGCTCGTCTATCGGGCTGCCATCAAGAAAGACGATTCTGAGAAGGACCCGAAGAGCCTGCCACTCCGAGCCGAGGCCGACCGACTGTCAGCCGTTGCCAAATACATGGCTTCCCGATGCGCTTTCGAATCGGCCGACAGAGCGGTCCAGTGCTTCGGAGGGTTCGGTTATTCCATAATGTCGCCAGTCGCAAAACATTTCCTAGACACCCGCGTCGCCAGAATTTACGAAGGAACAGACGAGATAATGGAACTGAAGATAGCCTCGTCGGTCCTCGGGAAGGGCTACGAGGCCTACAAGTGAATTTATAGCGAGCCGGAGGATTGTCCAATCGTGCGGCTCCACCTCGATGGCTCGACCTCCATCGACGCAGAGAAGGAGACTGTCTTCAACAAGCTCACCGACGTCAAGTTCATCGCAGGAACTCTCCCCGATGCCGAGGATGTCAATATTGTTGATCCCACTACCCTAGAGGCCAAGTTGAAGGTCAGAGTTGCCGTCGTCACCAGTACGCTAAAGCTCAGGATGAGTATAGCTGACACCGAGCCGACCTCTAGAGCCAAACTGTTAGCTGAGGCCTCCGGGAGCGGGAGTCATTTGACTATCAGCAGCACCTTCGAGCTCACAGGGAGCCGCCCTACCACTCTGAATTGGAGTGCGGACGCAGAGATTACCGGAGTCATGGCGGGATTGGGCTCTTCAATCCTGAAAGGATTCGCTACAAAGAAGGTGGGAGAAATCTTCGCGGGAATCACCAAGGCGCTCGAGGCAGAAGCGGCTTGATGGAAGCACCCGCGACGTTTCCCGCGATAAAGCCACGGTTGCGAAGGTTTAGCAGGTTCGCGTCAAACCATCGTTAAATACGGTAGTCATCTCGGCGGTCACTCCGAATCCGACTTGACCCGGATCTTTTTCACGACGGACGTCCATGCATCGGACAAGTGCTTCAGGAAGTTCCTCAACGCGGCCAAAGTGTACAAAGCAGACACCCTGATTCTGGGAGGGGACATTACCGGCAAGGTTTTGGTTTCAATTTTGGAAACTCAAAATGGCACATACAAGCTGACCCTTTTCGGCCGTGAGACCTTGGTCAAAAAAGACAGGCTCCAAGAGACGCGGAAGGCGCTTTTGGATGCCGGCCAGTACTCCTTCGTCACGACGTCGGAGGAGCTTTCCGAGATGCAGGCGGACAAATCGAAGGCAGACAAAATCTTCAACGAAGTGATGATGAAGGCCGTCAGGAGCTGGGTGGAATTGGCCGAAGAACGACTAAGGGGGACCAACATAAACTGCTACATTTCGCCCGGGAACGATGACAGGTTCGAAATCGACGAGGCCCTCCTCGACTCTGGTCAGGTAATCAATCCAGAGAACAAGGTGGTCGAGCTAGCCGGCGGCTTCGAGATGATTACCCTGGGTTACGCCAACCCGACCCCATGGCACAGTCCCAGGGAGCTGAGCGAGGCGAAGCTTGGCGAGATGATCGAGGCCCTCGCGTCAAATGTCAGAAGACCCGAGACTGCAGTGTACAACCTACACGTACCTCCAATCAACACCCAGCTTGACAAGGCCCCGGCAGTCAGTCATGATTTCAACTACGTAAAGGAGGGTCTCGGCATCAAATTCATACATGCGGGAAGCTCCGCGGTCCGCGAGTCAATCGAAAGGCACAATCCTCTGCTCGGGCTCCATGGACACATCCACGAATCCAAGGGGTTCGAGAAGGTTGGAAGGACACTTTGCATCAATCCAGGGAGCGAATATTCCGACGGCATCCTCCGCGGGGCTCTGGTTAACCTGGAAGGAGACAAGGTCCATGATTTCATGCTTACGAGCGGTTAGCTCACGCAGTGAACTCTTTCCGCTCGAATAGCCACAGTCCCAACACGGCCATGACCGCGAAGTAGATACCGAGTATCGCGAGCCCTTCCCAGACCGGTGCGGTGAAGATGGTGAGTGAGAATCCTCCCCCCGGGCCCACAGGCGTGCTGAAGACATGCGGAGGATAGGGCACTGTAAGAACGCTCTGGACGACGCCCGCCCCATAAGTTATCGAGAACCATGGCTCGACTCCGGCAAGGCTGGATGCGACGGTGTCTATCACGTTGAACACGAAAAGTAACATTATCACGCTCATGAGTACCGCTATGGAGCTGCTCTTGAACAGCGAGCTGAAAGCGAAGGCGAACGAGAGGGCAGCGGCAAGAAAGATCCAAGCGTACAACACTGAGAGGAAGAATTCGTTGGGAAGGGTGAACCCAAAGTAGTAGAGACTGTTTGCGATTGCCACCGCGGCATAGACCAGGAGGATTATCGTCGACGCAGTCAAAGCTGCGATCCACTTGCCCACGTATATCACAGATCTCCTGATCGGATTGGGCACAAGAAAATAGCCGGTCCTGTTCTGGAACTCGCTTGAGATTGCGTCCCCTCCGAAAAAGGCCGTCGAGAGAATCACTATCAGACTGACGAACGACCCCCATACTAACGAGAGGAATCCAAGGTCTGCCGTGAGAATCCCTGCAGGTCTTCGGTAGGCGATCACAAAGGTGAGCAACCCGCTTATCAGTAGGACTATCGCGATCATCACATAGAATCTCCTCGCTCTGAAGTAGTTCAGGAAATTGTACTTCGCCACCACCCCCACTTGAGCAAGACTGCTCTCTCGGCTTCTCCGTTCTGAAGTAACAGCCATTTCTAAAGAGTCTCCTTAATCAGGCTCAGGTATGCATCTTCGAGCCCCGAAGAGGTCTCCTTCAAACTCGTGACTCCGACCCTCATGGCCGCCAATCCTTCGAAGAGCTTCTCTTGACTGGTGGTCTTGGGGTCAAATTTCAGAAGCAGGTGTCGTTCGCTCCCAGGAATCACTGATAGGACGCCCATCACGCTGCCTACGATGGAAATTGTTTGCGCCTCCACCGGATGAGAGAAACCCACGTCGACATTCCCTCCTCCTCCTGAGAACTTCGCGGTGACTGCGCCAATGGAATCGTAGACCAACAGCTTGCCGTGATCTATCATTGCCACTTCGTCGCAGACTTCGGTAACCTCAGCGAGCAAGTGAGAACTCATGAAGACCAACCTGTCATCTAGAGACTTCACAATGTCCCTTACTTCCGTCATCCCCCTCGGGTCCAAACCCGTAGTTGGTTCATCTAGGATTATCACTTCTGGATCGCTCAGTAGCGTGGACGCCACATTGATCCTCTGTTTCATGCCTTTAGAGAAACTGCCGACCTTCTTGTTCTCCCATTCCTGCATCTTTACCCTTCCTATGGCCTCGTCGATTCTCTTGTTCCTCTCGGAGCTGGGGACCCCCCTAATCGCACATAACATCGTAAGAGCTTCCTTGGGGGTGAGAGACGAGTAGATTTCTGGGGTCTCAATCAGCGACGTGCAAGATGCCAGGGCGCCCTTCTTGTCCTTGCTGACGTCGACGCCATTTATCAACGCCCTCCCACTCGAAGCAGAGATCAAGCCGGTGAAGATCTTCATCGTCGTGGTCTTTCCTGCCCCATTCGGTCCTAGGAATCCAACGCACTTCGCTCCTTGGAGCTTGAGATTCAGGTCTGTTAGGGCAGCGAAATTGCCGAACTTCTTGGAGAGGCCTACAGCCTCAAGTGACGGAGGCAATACTTAGGGCCGCCCCTTTTGAGCCCGTATTAAGCTCCATTCATCAAATATCAGCTTCGCTCTCAGAACTTTGAAAACGTCCACTTGCTCCATCTACTTGACAACCTTCCTAAACAGGTAGAGGGTCGCGCCCAGAGTAATTATCGCGATGGCAGCGATGTATCCGAGCGCTGATATGATGTCCCCCGGATACGAAAGCCCCAGGCCTGGAAGGGCCGAGGATGGGAGCGATAGTCCCCTGACGGCGTTGACGGCGTAGCTGATCGGGTTCAGGTTCGAGACGGTCGCTATCCAGTCGGGCATGGCCTTGAGAGGGACCAGTGAAGTGCTCATGAATAGGAGAGGGAAAGTCAGGAAACCACCGATGCCAAAGACTGTCTCTGCGCTGCGTGTTCGAAGACCAATGGCCAGAGAAATCCCTGACCACGCGAGACCGAAAAACGCGATGATTACAAGTATCAAAATGATTCCGCCTGCCCCGCTCGCTGCGTTGAACCCAAGGATGTAGGCAAGTACCAATATTATTGAGGATTGTACAACTACTCTGAAGGCATCTGAGAGAAGTCTACCGAGTAAAATGGCTGAGCGATTGACCGGGGTCACGAGCATCTTCTCGAGCATTCCAGAGTTGAGTTCGTCCACTATGGAAGTCCCCGACTGAAGTGCACTGCTGAATCCGTTTTGCAGCAGAATGCCTGGTGTTGCGTATTCTAGGTAGGAGATCCCCGGAGGGAATAGACCGGGGGCGCCGACAAACCTAGAGAATAGCTGTGTGAACAAGACCAAGAATATGATGGGCTGGAGTAGCGAAAAGAACAGGAGAATCGGGTTCCGCATGACTTTCTTCAGCGCTCTAACGAACAGGAAGTAAGTGTCCGACGCGAGACTCATTGTCTGACTGGCCTCCTCCTTGCCCCAAACCTGGCGAAAGATGTCTGCTTCGTATTGAGCTCCTCAGTCCTTATCCTTCTTCCTGTATGTTGTAGGAACACGTCATCCAGGGTGGGGGACGCGAAATTGACCGAAGTCAGTCGGATCTTGTTCGAATCGAAGGCCCTCACAATATCGGCGATTATGAGGCTGGCATTTCTTGCGTAGACAGTAATGCCGGCATCAGACTCGATAACCTTGCTAATTCCCTGAATCGCTCCCAGAACCTCTTTGGCCTTCTCCTTCGTCTGAGTCGCAACTCCGCTGTTCTCCAGGGTCATCGTAATCGAGTCAGCTCCGACTTCCCTCTTTAGTGACTCAGGCGTTCCGCTCGCGACGATCTTCCCTTGGTCTATGATGTAGAGCCTCTCACACAGCTTATCTGCCTCTTCCATGTACTGGGTCGTAAGAAATATCGTAATCCCTTCCTCCTTGTTGAGTTTCGAAAGGTACCCCCAAATTGCCGCCCTTGACTGAGGGTCAAGTCCGGTTGTTGGCTCGTCGAGGAAAAGCAGCTTCGGTTTGTGCACCAGAGCCGATGCCAGGTCAAGCCTCTTCTTCATGCCCCCCGAGTAGTGACCGGCCCTCTTGTCTGCGACGTCTGCAATCCCAACCAACGTGAGCAGCTCGTCCACCCTCTTCTTGAGCCCGTCGCCGCTCATTTGGTGGAGATGTCCTTCAAGCATCATATTCTCTCTCCCCGTGAGGTCTGGGTCTACCACCGTCTCCTGGCTCTGAACCCCGATGACCCTCCTTATCTCCTCAGGATGTTTCTCGATGTCGAATCCGGCGACCGAGATCTTGCCTGCTGTCTTCCTGAGGAGGGTCGTCAGGACCTTGATTGTGGTACTCTTGCCCGCGCCGTTTGGTCCCAGGAATCCGAAGAACTCTCCCTCGTTGACTTCAAAGGAAATCCCGTCAACGGCCTTCGTTCCGTCCGAGTAGACCTCGACGAGGTCCTGGACGCTGATGGTCTCGGGCATTGAAAGTCAGCCCGACCACGTTGACGATATAAGCATATCGAATACTATACTGGTACGTATATCGTATAGAGATAGTTTAAGAAGGCGACAAATTGCCGCCTACGTGACGGTGTCAACCCCTTTCCCGAGGCACTGGGCTCATCCTCAGGCGATTCCAAGGGGTTTCCTTAGAATGTACATCTTGACGACCTTGTCGCGGGGCCCGGCGACGGGCTACGAAATAATGCAAAGAATCGAGGAGAAGACCGAAGGAGCCTGGCGTCCTGGGCCGGGCACGATCTACCCCCTCCTCAAGAGCCTCGTCCGGGAGAGGCTTGTCACGTCTTCTGGTAAGAAGTCGAAAACTTCGAGGGTTACGTATACGGTAACGGCAGCTGCCAAAGGCGAGATCGAAACAATGTATGCGGGGATGGCTACCTTCGGCAGGAAGGAGAGGGTGATGATGAGACTGGTGTCCGACCTCATGCCCAACGCAGCGCTTGTCCCTATCCTACTCAACAGGGCCAGGGAGGGTTCCGAATTCCTACGGTCGAGGATCGCCGAACTCCCTGGACCAGAGAGAACACCGGCCTTGAGGGAGTTGAGGTCAATTACGGAGAACCAACTTGATTGGATAGAGTCGGTTTTGGCGCCAAAGGGCACAGTTCGGCAGAGGAGGAAACCACTCCGCTAGCCTTAGATTGAATCTCCTTCATCCTAAGGCGTTGTGAGGCGGACAAAGATAGTCTGCACGGTCGGTCCCGCCAGCAGCGCTCCCAAGATCATAAGGCGTCTTGTTGCTCTGGTAGACGTTTTCAGGATAAACTTCTCTCATGGCGACAGGGCCAGCCACCTCCGTGACATGGCCACGATAAGGGGAGAAGCGCGCCGAGCCGGGCGGATTGTCGCCATCCTCCAAGACCTACCTGGCCCAAAGATCAGGATAGGCAAGATGGCCGGGGGCTCGGCGGAACTTACCCGGGGCTCGAACTTCGTGTTGACAGACTCCGATGTCATGGGCGATTCGAAGAGAGCGAGCCTGAACTATCCGGGCCTCCTCCACTCGGTCGAAAAAGGAGATCTTCTTCATCTCGCCGACGGCCTGATCCGGCTCCGGGTCGACGGGCGAACTCAAGACGGGATACTCTGCACCGTGCTCGCAGGCGGGACCCTGAGCTCGGGGAAAGGGGTCAACGCGCCGGGGGTCAGAATGAAGGTCGAATATCCCACCGCTGCCGACTCCGCACATCTGAAGTTCGGGCTCGACCAAGGAGTAGACTTCGTAGCCGCATCTTTCGTTAGATCGAGGACAGACCTAAGGTCCTTGAGGCGCCTGATGCCAAAGGAACGGCCGTTTTTGATCGCCAAAATAGAAAAACGCGAAGCAGTTCGCAACTTCGACGAAATACTCGCCGAGGCCGATGGCATAATGGTCGCGAGGGGAGACCTCGGAATAGAGGCGCCGATCGAGAATGTCCCGGCAATCCAAAAGCGGATCGTGAGGAAGTGCAACCTCGTGGGTAAGCCGGTCATTGTCGCTACCCAGATGCTCGTCAGCATGGTGAACTTCCCCGTCCCGACCCGAGCTGAAGTGACCGATGTGGCGTCAGCAGTCCTGGAAGGTGCCGACGGGGTGATGCTATCCGACGAGACCGCCGTTGGGAAGTATCCTGTCGAAGCAGCCAAGATGCTGGACAGGATATCAAGGTCAGCTGAAAAAATGCCCATGGAAACTTCCTTCACTCGCAAAGGGTTAGAAACCGGGGAGACCCCCGAGGCGATAGGAAGAGCGGCGTGCGGGCTCGCCGATTACGTGGGCGCGAAGGCCATTGTCGCGCCAACCCAGACTGGTTCCACGGCGAAGCGCGTGGCCATGTACCGACCCAGGCAGCCGATAGTCGCCCTGTGTACCGAGGGGCGAGTTGCAAGGCAATTGAAGCTCTACTGGGGCGTAATCCCGGTTGTGGTCAAGCAGGCAAAGACGACGGACTGGCTTTTCGCTCGGGCCGACCAAGCGGCTGAACGCCTCGGCTTCGCAAAGAAAGGAGAGCGCATAGTAGTGACCTCCGGGACGCTAGGAATGCGGGGAACCACCAATCTGATAAAAGTCTCCGTCGTCGGCAGCAGGGCCTGAACGGAGGCTAATCCACGAAATCCATCAGTGTCGGGTTTTTCGATCGCCTTCGTGCCGGCTTCTCATTCGTGGCCTTGACAAGCTCCCGCATCCTTCCTTCTTTGAACAGAGTGCTATAGTAATACGATTCGTCCACGGTCCCTTCAGCAAGGAGGATGACGACTCTGCCTTCGGTTGTCCGCCCCGTGCGCCCTCGACGCTGGATGGACCGGATTTCAGAAGGGACGGCCTCGTAGAAAATCACTAGGTCCACGTCGGGTACATGCAATCCTTCTTCACCAATGCTGCTGCTGACCAGAACCTTGAACTCCCCTCTGCGAAAAAGCTCCAGGGTCTCCGTCTGTTTCCCTTGGTCCATCCCCTTGCTCCCAGTCCTATCAGCTTGGCCTACGAAACGGCTTGCGCTGAGCCCTCTTTCACCTAGCGCCCTAACGATGTCCTCGATTGTGTCCCTGTACTGAGTGAACACGATTACCTTGGAGTCTGGTTTCCTCTTTGTCTGCTGTTCAACCACGTCGAGCATAACTGCTATCTTAGAATGGGGGATCTTGGCCAGTTTGGACGCCTCTTCTTCGACCTTCAGCCACTTTGGGTCCTTCACCAATGACGTCGCTGATTTCCCCTTGTCGGGCTTTTCCCTGAGTTTCTCTAGGTACCTCAAAAGCGGAGGCGCGCCCTGGGTCTCTATCATCTCAATGGCGTGAAGAATCGTCACCGCCTGAGCCTGGTTCATGATCGCCCCGAAGATGTACCCTCTTTGTCCACCAGTGGCCTGGGCCGACTTGAGCCTCGCAGAAATCGCGATCCTTGCCTCAAGCAGTGCCTTTTTTGAGACTCTATTGCTCCTCAGGAACCCGCCGTTCAGAAGTTTCTTCACCTTGTCATTGTAGAGCTCCCTCAACCTCAGAGTCGTCATGTAGTATTCATCAGGAACTTTTACCCTGATAGTCTCGATGTTCGTTCTCTCAACATACTCTTTTACATCGTCGCTCTCCTCACTCCTCGCTTCGACTGCCTCGATGAACAGGTTCCTCTTGATTTCGTCTATTTTCTCCTTGGAGGCACCGGGAGACGCCGTCAGCCCCAATATCAGTGGATGGTCGGAGGTCTCCCTGTATACTATCGCCAGCTTCGTGTAGGTGTAGTCCCTGACGCTTCTGTGGGCTTCATCGAACACCGCAAGGGCCACTTCGCGGAGCGAAATCCTTCCGTGCCTAACGTCGTTGTAGATCGTCTGAGGGGTTGCGAAAATCACTTTTGACTTCAGCCAAAGTACCTCTCTCTCCCCGGGATCGACCGTACCCGTCAGGGCGACCATCGAGCCTTCCGGGAGCTTCAGCTCGGCGTCGAAGGCTCTCAGATGCTGCAGGACCAAGGGTCTGGTCGGGGCGAGCACAATCACCTTCGATTTGGGGTCCCTCTGAAGGATCGCCGCCGCAACCATGATTGCGACCATGGTCTTCCCAAGCCCAGTGGGCAGGACTACCAGTGTGTTTTTCGAGGTGGCAACCTCTGCGATTCTCTTCTGGTATTCCCTCGCCTCTAAGCGGGCGGACATCAAAGTGGACTGCGCATTCGAATTCGACTAAAAGGCTTACCTGCCGAGACAACGAGTTGCTAAACGCCGGCTTCCGGCGTGTCGAGGGAAGGCATCGCAATTTGCGTCTACTGTACGATCATGCATGTGGCAATTATCACCGACTTCGTGGTGATCAGTTACCTTCCTTCTTCGGCAGCACTGTCTCTGGGCCGAGGAAGAGGAGATATTACTAGAAGAAGGGGAGGAGAGCGCGACCCGATTAGGGCTCCGCAATGGCGTCCATCCCCTTCCGCGTGAGCACGCCGTCGTCGGCTATGAACCCCCTGAGCTGAAGCTTGGCGATTTCCATTCCAAGATTCGCAGGCCGAACCTTAACCAACTTGGCAAGTTCTTCCACGTTGGCGGCTAGAGGAATTGAGCGCAGAATAAGAAGCTCGAGTGCAGAAAGTCCGTCCCTCCCACCCATTCCGTCCACGCACTGGGCCGGGTCGTATTATTGGATTCTAAGTCTCTCGACTTTGAGTCGCGAGGGGCACGAGGAGTAAACTCATCATCGCTCGGTGAAGGCCTCCCTCGAAGCGTTCCTGTATCGCCATCGCGTCCCTGATTGCGCACACCAGGCAGCTTCTTCGACTTTTGCGCCTCAAATACTCTCTTTCGGTCCGGCCCAACCTTCGCCAGAACCTACGTTCTCGCGATGTCAGCAAGTGGTACCGCCAGGCATTGGTCCCTTCGCGAACGAGGACGCGGTGGACTCCTCCGTGCTGATGGTAGAGCTCGGCGAGTTCGTTCTCCGGGATCCTAAAAGTTTGCAACAATGGTTCAACCTCGCGTCTATGCATTTATGCCGTATGAAGGAAGAAACCAGAGGCCAAATCGATTTGTGAGTTCGGTTTGTACTCCCCCGGCCCCCGTCAGTTCCGGCTTCGGGAAAAAAGTCCTGCCGCGCTGGCTTTATATCGAAGAAGGGGCAAAGACCTCTGTGAACAAGAAGATCTGCATTTCTGTTGCAGGCCTCGCTCTGGTTTCCATGCTTCTTGTCTCATCGGCTGCCGCTTCTCAGTCCGCGAGGGGCTTTGTCACTTACCAAGTAAGTCTTACATCACCCAAGGGCCAGCACACAGTCTTGGTGACCGAAACAGTCGGTCCAACCAGCAAGGCAGGCTACTCTGATCTGATTCTCCAACTCTTTGGAAAGCAGCAGAACTTGAGCTACTCGAGGTTTGTGAATGCCTCAAACAATATCTTCCCATACCTCCCGAATATTGCCACGCGGTCCTTTGATTACACGAATGGTACTAAGTACAGCGTCCATGTGAACCTCACCGCTTCAGGCACGACCATGGTGACGTTCAAGGGAAGCCAGTATGCCCTGAGCGTCTTGGCTATCTCGATTTCAGGTTCCTACGGACCGCGAATCTTCAGGGCGAACGGCACCGTTGATACGTTCCCGTCTTCCCTTGTCTACTCGGCCAGTTTCGGGAATGGCACAACCAAGGTCGAGGCTGTCCTTCAGGCAACTGACCTCCCACTGAATCAGTCCTCTACTCAGGCTTCCACTGCTGCCTATGTAGGCGCAGGCGTCGGAATTGGGGTGCTGGCCCTTGGGGGGGTGTTCCTGATACGCAGAAGGACGAAGAAGGTCGAATCGAAGGGAGAGAAACCCTTGCACTGGGTAGACTGAAGGCTCCCAATTGAACGCTTCCGTCATCGAGTTTGCCGGAGCGGTCAAACTATACGGAGAGAAGAGGATCGGCCCGGTTGAATTCTCGGTACGGAGGGGTGAAATCTTCGGTTTTCTCGGCCCGAACGGTTCGGGCAAGACCACGTGCATCAGAATGCTTCTGGGGCTTGTTAGGCCCTCAGCAGGGAAGGTCAAACTTGGGGGCCTTGACCCGATCCGCAACCACACAGAAGCCCTGACAGGGGTTGGCTATTCCCCGGAACTCCCCAACATTCAGACCTTCATGACGCCAAAGGAGGTCCTTGCCCTGGCTGCATCGGAAATCGGTCTGAAGTCAGAGGTCAGGGCGGAGACCGCCAGGGTCCTCGAGGAGGTCGGGATTATTGAGTACGGAGACACGAAGGTGGGCAAGCTGAGCAAGGGAATGGTGCAAAGGCTCAGCGTGGCCCAGGCACTGATTGGGTCCCCCAAGACCTTGGTCTTGGACGAACCCATGATTGGCCTCGACCCGGCGGGGACCGCTCACCTGAGGGAGGCGTTCAGGGAGTATGCGAGGAACGGAGGGACGATCTTGATGTCTTCGCACATGATGACCGAGGTGGAAGACCTGTGTTCCTCGATTGCGCTGATCCACGGCGGAAAACTCCTATTCAGGGGTACGGCGAAGGAGATGGTCTCGCAGGTGCTCGGTGCTGATGAAATCCGAGTAGAAGCGAATGGGCTGTCACCTGCCATCGTGGATGCTGTACGGAGGGTCGAAGGCGTTCTGGAGGTCACAGAAGGCGCAGATGGGCTCGACGTAAAGGTCAGGCACGGCATCGAGGCCAGGCCTACCATCGCTAGGCTGATCACCGGGGCCGGGGCTGAGCTCCTTACAATACGGGAGGGGGAAAGAATGCTCGAGAAGGCATACATCGAAGCGCTGAGGAATGGCATTGCCAAGGCCTAGTAGGGTGTACGCCTTCGCGGCCTACGAAGTCAGGAGGGCATTAGCGAGGAAGAAGGTCTTGGCGATGGTCGGATTTATCGCCCTTTTGGATACAGTCCCCTACTACATTCTTGCGACATCTGGGACCAAAATCATTCCGCTGCAGGTCTACCCCTATCTCTGGGTCGCCGGCGTCCTTGCACCATTCGCCCTCTTCATGCAGTTCGTGGCCATACTGATTGCAGCGGGCGCGATGTCTGAGGAGTACGAGTCTGGTACAGCGGAGCTCCTCTTGGCGAAACCCGTCAGCCGGACGGAGTTCTTCTTGGGCAAATTCCTGGGTGGCTTCGCGCTCCTTGCGCTCTTGATTCTTCTGAACGCCCTCCTGAGCGTCGCTGCGGCGACCCTGACCTACGGAGCTCAGGCAGGGCTTGACACCCTGCCAGGGGTCGTCCTAGTTGAGGTCTACTCCTCGGCGCTGTTTTTTTCGGTCGCGTTCATGCTCGGTGAATTGGTCAGGCGGTCTTCCCTCGCGTACATTCTATCATCGGCACTCATTGTTGCCAGTCAGATCATAGGGACATACCTTTCGATCGCCTATGAGTTAACAGGGAACACTTTCTACGAGACGATTCACATCTACCTCCCGACGACGCTTGCCGGCTCTCTCCCACCTCAATACGAACAGTCCTTGCTGCCTTCCGCCGCCAGTAGGCTCTTCCAACTCATCTTGGGGCCTGCGGGAGGGACGCCCTCGGAGGCTTCCGCTGCGATTCTTGTCGGAGTCTACCTCGTCGTTGCCTCGTCCGTGGCGCTCGCCTACTTCAATTGGGCTGACGTTGCAAGGCGGGTTAACTAACCACTGCCAATTCTGTTCCGCTGAATCGGGACGGATCATTGGCAGGTCTTAATTTGGGTGCGGCAATTCTAGGTGCTCACGGGCGTCGAGATTCTGATGTCCACAGCCTGATATCCAGATGCACCATCAGGGAAGGGATTCCTCATAGTCATTGTTTGTGTTTGTCCTGTCTTGTCGGTCGCCCTTACCATCAACTTGTAGGCACCAATGGCGGGTGGGTTCCAGTCCAGGTTCCAGAGTACCCACGTGTTTCCCGACAGCGGGTCTTGAAGACTTGCCACTTTCCAGGAATTCCCTCGATCTGTGCTCACCTCGACTTTGGAAATCCCCCTGTCGCCCGCAAAGGCGATCCCCACAATCGGAACGGAACTACCGGTTAAGTCTGTCACCGAGGACGGAACTGGGAATCTGTCCCGGAGGGGAGCATTCCCCGGTGACAGGATGGTGGAGGCCGTCTCATAGAGGGCGCTGTTTGTCCATCCTTTGCGTTGCCAGAAACCCAGATAGGTCTGGCCGACCAACTCAATTTCCGTAACCCATTTCGCGTTCATCATTCCGTAAAGCCCCGGAATTATGGCCCTTACAGGGTAGCCATGTTCGGTCGGCAACTTCGCTCCGTTCATTTCATACGCGAGGATACTACCGTCCAGTAGCGACCTTTCCATGGGAACTCCGACATCATATCCGTCAAAGCACCTGAACACCACGTAATCGGCCGAGGCGCTTGCCCCCGCCACGTCCAATATTTCCTTCAGTCTGGGACCCTTCCAGAGCGCCGTGCTCACGAGGTCTCCTCCAATGTTGTTGCTCACGCACTCCAGCGTGGCGTACTCCTCAACGGAGGGCATGGACACAAGCTGAGAGTAGCTCAATTTCGTCGGGGTATTCACTAATCCACGCACGTTGAGGCTCCAAGTGTTCGAGTCAACAACCGGAGCGAGCACGTTCACGTCCACTCTATAGAACTGGTCGTTCGCCGTTATCTTCGAAGAAAGAATACTGGCTTGCTCCCCCGCGACACTTCTCGGCTGCTCCTTCGGGAAAAGGAGGCCCACCCCGTAGTAAACGATGATGGCACCGACGGCGGCGGCGACCCCGGTCTTGATGAAGAGCCTCCTCTTCTTGTCGGTCTGCCGCTTTCCCCTCGATGATGGAACGCAAAGTGCCCCACTACCTGCGCTTGCAACCACACCGATGGCTGGTGTGCGGTAACCAGCAAAGATCCCGAAGACGACGCTGACCGGCAAAATTGCCAGCGCCATCGCCACCGGAGTCGGCGGGACTGAAGCGACTTGAGCAGTTGCCAGGAAGACGAAACCAAGAACGAGTAGAACAGCGTAAGGGATGAAAACGTAGAATGCTATCCGAAACGCCTTCCCCCTGGGCTGATACCCAATTCGCCTAAGGACGGAGGGTATGAAGGCAAGGACGAATACGTTTACCACCGACGCTCCAACGAAAGCTGTTTCTTTGGCAAGCGCTCCGAGATTCTCAACGGCCTGCGACTCCACTGAACCTGGGGCGAGGGAGAAGAGAGATTGAGCGGCTGCTTCGGGAAGATACGTTACCCCGAAGAAGACTCGGAGCAGATAGGAGAATCCTACTGCGAGGGTGCCTGCTGCGAGGGGGATGGCGAGTCCCGAAACAGATTTCATTCTCCGACCCGCATCAAACCATCAACAGCCATTCAATGCGTCATAGACCTACATCCGTGCACGTTTTTTCTAGAGACAACTGGACATTTGCCTATTTCGTTGGGGCCATTTGCTTCCCTTGCCTGGGAATCACCCCAAAGGCCAGCAAGAGAACTCCAACAATCGCTACCGCGCCGCCCAAGTATATGTATGTCGAGTTGTTGTCCATGAAGCTCCCCGAACCGAGCATGCCAGCGCCCTGAGAAGCCCACACAGTCCCTAGGAGTATCAGCAGGATTCCCGCAATAATGAGAACTCGTTTTCCTCTCAACAACCCTCAGTTTTGTGAGGCTCAGAATATTAACCTTGTTCAGAATCTGTCCTGCCTCAAGAGTCAATCAGCTAGGTTGAGTGGGCGCAACACGGTATTGCTTGGCAATGCGGGGGGTGCGCATTGAACTTTAGGTTCGAATCCCTTCCGGCCCACTTCGGATTCACTTAGAAAATTAATCGAATCCAAAGAATCCCAAGGCTAGGAGGATGGAATGTGGCAGGTCTTCTAAGCGAATCCCACCGGATTCGAACGGGGAAAGTCTAGTTCCACAGATTCAGGCCCACATCTCATCTGTTATAGCGAACGTATTGGTTGTGGGGCATTTTACCCGCTGGTGTTAAGCCCGGCCAGGGAATCTCTCCACGGCGAGTGTTGCAGGTCCTGGATAGGCTTATCTCACAAGTAAAGCCAGCCTGGAACCTCCCAGTTGGTCTCTACCGGAGTCCCTTCTCTTGACAATCTTCTCGGCAGCGACGGATACCCAGACAGGTCAGCCATCCTCGTCGTCGGACCGCCGGGAATAGGCAAGGAAGCCCTAGGATACTGGTTCGTCCGCTCCGGCTTGATCCAGGGAGACTACTGCCTCTACGTCACCCACCGCCCTGTGACGGACGTCCTGAGAGACATGAAAGGAAGCGGAATCAGCACCGAGAGGGTTCCGGAATGGATAGCAAGCGCGGGCTCGCCCGTCAAATGCGACCTCAGGGACGCTACATCGATTTCCTTCAACGCGAAGGAGGCAGTCCATCGGAATGTAGCAAGGCGAGTGAGGGTCGCGACCGACGTCCTCTCTCCGCTTCTTGTGCTCAACACACTGGAGTCGATGTACAACTATTGGTCCCAGCTCGTTTCTGATTTCAAGCAGCAGGATTCTGTGCTCTTCGCCCTTGCCGAGGATGGGATGCACCCCCCGAATGTCCTCACGACAATGGAGCAGCTGTTTGACGGTGTAATCGAAATGAGGCTTTACGAAGAAGGGCTGGCCATAACCCCACTCTTCCGCGTGAAAAAGATGCTGGGACTACCGCCACTGCACGGCTACTTCAGGTTCGCAGTTTCCAGCACTGGAATGGAGGTCACACCTCATGCTAAGTGACATTCTCAATGCGGCACAGCCTTTGGTCTTCGTTGCGGG
>JAPCJK010000129.1 GCA_027886975.1 Nitrososphaerota archaeon | reverse complement strand
GTGTGAAAACAAGAAGGAGGCGAGGCTACCCTCGCCACTTTGCTCATGGCTTGTACGGACTGGATGAAGACACGCTGAAGTAAAGGAAGAGGTTGGTGTTGGTCGGTGAGTTGTCAGAGACTATGGGCACGCCTGGGATAGCTACCTGTGTCTTGACTCCCCCAAGAGCGCTGTAAATCGGGTCGCTCTGGGTCATGTTGGCGTTCGCAGTCGCAGTCGTCTGGGTGGTCACCGCCTTGGCGAGAGCATCGAACGACGTCAGACAGTTGCCCGTCGGGTTCGACAGGTCCGAAGTCACCCATTGATGACACTGGCCGGTCGCCGCGTCAGGCATTACGTTCGGGTCAAAAACTAGGACAGTTATGACATCCCATGGGATGCTGCTTCCGCCTACGACGTTGACCACGTGGTCATGGGCCGGGGTCGGCAGGACTCCTTCAGGAAGTCCAAAGACACCCGAGTTGATCCCTATGTGCTGTTCGACTGCAGTGAAGTATGGAGAGTAGATGAGAGTAGGATGATCGAAGCAGGCCGAGATCGTTCCCCCAGCTCCGCACTGGGTGAATATCAACTGATGATTGAATGTCGGGTAACCCTGGCTTGTCGCGCCTAGACTTGGGACACCGAATATCGAGAGCCCAGCGAAAGCGGGGACGAGAATGAAGACTGGAGCTGCCCCTGCCACGGCCGTGGAGTTTCCTCCACCGACTTCGCAAGAGGTCTTTGCTGCTGCTAGGTTCGCCTCTGTCTGGTTAGTCGCGAACTTTGAGAGCGCCGGCGTGCACACGTAGTCCTTAGTATATGCAAAGGTGACGACCGAGTTCTTGTAGAATCCTGCACTGGTTGAGCCGTTGAGAATCATCGAAAGTGCAACTGTGGTAGCCGAGCTTGTAGTTCTGGTAGTCGTAGTTGTTGGTGGATTTGTTCCTGGTGCGAGCAAGAAGTAGTACGCCCCTGCGGCAATGGCTATTATCAGCACTACTGCGATTACTGCAATGATGGTTGAAATTGCGGGTCTTCGTGTAATGTTTTCCACGTTTTCAAAGTCCCTGGCGCGATGTATATAGCAGAATCCCCAATTCTCACCCAAATCTGGAAGTCGGTCTTGGATTAGACAACCAATCTGGGTCTGATTTGGTAATTCCTTCATATGGAACGCAAATTATCCCCAATGACAATTGCAAGCGAACCCTCTGTGGCCGGTCGAGAAAAGATTCCCAAGGCTCAAAAATGACACGAGGAAAGAAGTCTTGGTCGTCGGGGGAGGGATGGCAGGGATTTCATCGGCTTTGCGCCTGAAAAGGGCCGGGTTCGACGTTGCTCTGATAGAGAGGGACGAGGTTGGCGGACCCGCGACGGGTGCTAGTTCCGGGGTCCTCTATTACGGCAGCGGAACCAACTTGGTCCCGGCATATGACTTGTTCGGAGAAGAGAAGGCGAACAAACTTTGGAAGGAAACCGCGGGCGTGATCGAGGAGATTGTAAAGACTTCCAGGGATGGAGCAATAGACTGCGGGACTAGGACCTGCGGCTCGATCATGGTCGCGAAGAACGAAACTGAAATGGAAGAGATCGACGCCGAGTTTGGGGCCCTGAAGAAGCTCGGGCTCCCCGGGAGGCTCCTCTCAGGCAGCGACGTCAGGGCCTATTTTCCGCTGACAGGGTTCAAAGGAGGTCTTGCGTACGACGCCGTCGGTCAGGTCCATCCGGCGAGATTCGCCTCGGGGATGGCGAGGACTGAAGACCTCGAAATCTATGAGCAGACACCGCTCATCGAATGGAAGGAGGAAGACGGTGGGGTGCAGGTGAAAACTCCTGGTGGCGTCATTAGGGCCTCCGATCTAGTATTGGCAACCAACACCGAGCCATGCTTCGGGATGGAGAATCATTTTGAACTGGAGTCTTCAGTCATTCTCGCGAGTGAGCCGACTAGGAGAGTTCGCGATGTCTTCCCAGAGGAAAAAATCTTGTGGAGCATGGAGGAAAAGTATGACATGCTCTATCCGAGAGGCGACAGATTGATTCTGGAACTCTATGCGCTCGGGGAGGAGGACAACAAGCTTGCCTATTACTTCCCTGGTGTCGAATTCAAGATAGCAGAACAATGGGGCGAGGCATGGTCGAAACCCGCGGACTGGATTCCTATTGTCGGGAAGGTCTCAAAGCACGTCACATCAGCCATTGGGATGGGGGACCAAGGGATAATCATGAGCTGGCTGAGCGGTTCGAAGATTCCAATGATTATTAATGGAGGTTCGGACTGGTTCACCGAGATGGCATCTCCCTCACGCTTCGGAAATAACCAAGGGGCGGGTTTGACAAATTGAGCGCGGACGGCTTCGAGAAAGCGGCCGAGACTTCGGAGGTCCCCATAGGTACAAGCAAAGTCATGAAGGCCCTCGGGGCAGAGATATTCATTGTGAACATCGATGGGACCTTTCACGCCTTCCCCAACAAATGCACACACGCCGGCGGACCCCTCGGGAGAGGGAAACTAGTCGGTTCAGTGATGCAATGCCCGTGGCATGGGTCGAAGTTCGATATGACGACCGGGGCGGTCGTAGGGCCCCCCGCCAAAATCCCTGAAGTCCCTTTCGATGTAAAAGTCGAAGGCACAACAATCTGGGTCAGGAAAACTCAGTCCTAAGCAGAGACCGAAACGGAGAGGTCAATGCTCCCGGTGTGTTGCCCCTGAGGAACCTTCAGCAACAGCACTAGCCCCGCTTGGCTCCCCCAACCCGTCATGGTGAACGGGACAGGCTTGTCCGCGCCGAGGACCTGAAAGCCGCCTCCGGCGGTCACCGACTGGATCGTAATCGTCGCTGGGTCGACAGGTCGCTTCAGGTACTCGAACCACAGGTTGATCTGAACCTTCTCCCCGGTGAAGAAGACAAGGGTGTTGTTCTCAATCACTCCGTTCATTATCATCGAACCGAATCCCCATCCCTGCCCCTGCACTGTGGGGCCCGTCCCGTTCACGCTCATGTGCGCGTTGTAGTTGAATAAGGAGGCTACAGCCGATACAGCGGGAATATTGGTGACCTGGAATGTCACCCCTCCCTTCGAATCAGAATAGCTCAACTTCGTGGGGCCTTCGTTCGCTTGCATCTCGAACGCAACCTTTCCGATGAGATGTTGTTGTGGAGCAATTTCGGCCATACCAAGGAGGGCCGTCCCATTGTAGCTTCCGTTAGAGGGGAATGTAGCCGAAGAGTTGCTCGTCGCAACGAGGAAGGATGGGTCGAAGTGCCAGGCCGTCGAGGCAGTGTTTGAGGCATTGACATCCATCAAGTAGTAAGACATACTCGAGGGCGCGTCCACTCGGTCAAGGTATACCTTGGTGACCTTGATGGACTGCTCACTACCGCTGGGCCTTGTCAAACTCAATTCGACCACGAGCGCCCCGAAAACGAGTAAGGTTACAGCCGCCGCGCCTACCCACAGCCGGACTCTACGAGGCCTTGGCCGAGAATCAGAGGTCAGGTTCATGCTCGGACAAAACGGGACGACTCTGAAATAATGATTGTGCCATCGATAGACGGCTCTCTTGGTAGCCACTAGAGTCCTTGGAAAGCTGGTCCGGCAAAGCCTATCAGGAAAGCGGCCTTGATGCACGCCGTGAGCAAGACCAGGTCCTCCAGAGGGATCCTTGAGACAGCCGTCAAGGTAGTCTTCCTCGGTCTTCTGGTCCTCATCGTCATCACCTCAGCGTTCCTCCTGCTCGTCTTCTTCGTCCCGGTAGTGGTCTGGTACATCTGGAGCCTCTACGATAAGACTGCTAAGCTGGAACGGAGGGTAGCGGCCCTCGAGAAGCCCACAGACGTCAAGTCTGAAGAGTCCTGACCCCCGCACGGTCAGTGGTCGTACTTATCGAACTTCTGAGAATTCCAATCTGTTCTGCCTGAAGAATCATTGTCTGGACGGTGC
>JAPCJK010000128.1 GCA_027886975.1 Nitrososphaerota archaeon | reverse complement strand
CTCAGAAATCTTAACGAGGTTCAGGAGACTTAGGACACGCTGGCGTGCCTCCTCTTTTGGGATTTTCTCGTGGGCCTGGATGACCTCGGCGAGCTGGTATTCGACCGTGAACAGAGGGTCGAGAGAGGAGTTGGGATCCTGAGAAACGTACCCAATCTTCCTGCCACGGATTCTTCTCATATCAGAGTCTGACTTTCCCACCAGATTCTCCCCGTGGAACAGAATCTTGCCGGAAACAATCCTCCCCGGCCGCGGGACGACTCCGAGGATGGAAAGGGCACTGACGGTTTTGCCCGACCCGGATTCCCCGACAACGCCAAGAGGCTCCCCCTTGTTTACTTGAAACGATGTGCCATCTACTGCCTTTACGACTCCTGCTTCGGTGAAGAAGTATGTCTTGAGGTCCTCCACCTGGAGGAGGGTCTCCGGCACCTGCGCCTACTCCCTCAACCTCGGGTTCAGCGCATCGGAAAGCCCATCGCCAAGCAAATTGAAGCCCAGGACACAGAGGACGACTGCGATCCCTGGAAAGAATGAAACCCACCAGGAAGACCTCACATACTGGAAGCCGTCGAACAGGAGATTGCCCCAGGTCGACGCAGTGGCGTCCCCGAAGCCGAGGAAGCTGATGATGACCTCGGTAAGTATGTTGCCGGCCACCGATAAGGACGCAATCACGATTATCGGCGAGAGCATGTTTGGAACTATGTGCCTGAACAAGATCCTGGTGTTCGACGCACCCAAGGCCCTCGAAGCTTGGACGAACTCGAGCTCCCTTATTCTCAGGATTTCCCCTCTTGCTATGAAGGCTATCACGGGCCATCCGAATATTGCTAGGGCGAGCACGATCAAGTTCAGGCCTAGGCCCGCGGCTACGAGGAACAGTAGGATTTTCGCGAACAGGAGGATTATGATCAATATTGGAAGCACAAAGAAGACTTGGGTGAGCCCCAAGAGGAGGGAGCCTGCGACGCCCCCTCTATATCCGGCCAAGGCGCCGACAACAAGTCCGATGACGACCGAGATCACAGTTGCTGCGACTCCGACGTACAGATCTCCCGCCGCACCGTGAGCGATTTCGCTCCATACGTCGATGCCCGAGGTCTCAGTTCCAAGAGGGTGTGCCCAGTTCTGAAACGGTGGCAAATTGGCGCATCCTTGGTAGAGGCATGCGAAGCTCCTGCCAGGGTAGGGGGCTGCAAATATGCCGTAGAGGGCCAGAATCAGGAAGGCTCCTACGAAGGCCGACCCCGCCAGTCCGGACTTGTTGCGCTTGAACCGCCGCCAAGCCACCGCCCACTGGCCCGCGGAACGGCGTTTGTATTTCTCTTCGTGGACTTCAGTCAAAGTCTTACTCGCGGGTCCAAATAGGCGTAGGCGAGGTCTGTGACTATGTTAGCCGCGAGCACCATGATCGTGATTATCATAGTAATAGCTTGAATTACGGGGAGGTCTAGTTTCCCTGCCGCAAGGACAAATGCGTAGCCCAACCCCGGCCAGCTGAACGTGGTCTCGAGCCCCGGCGCCCCGCCGAGCGCGACTCCGAAACTGAGGCCTACTACCGTGACCACGGGCGTGATTGCATTCTTCAGAGCGTGCCTGTAGGTGACACGGGACTCCGAAACGCCGCTCGCCCTCGCGGCGAGCACGAAGTCCTGTCGAAGGGTCTCCAGCATGTTCGCCCTGGTGAGTCTAACGATGGCAGCCAGGGACACGAAGGTTAACACGAAGAGAGGGAGAAGAAGGTGTGCAAGAGCGTCGATCACTATGTTACCTCCTATGTAGTAGCCCTCGATCGAAAGAGCGCCGTAGGAGGGAAGCCAATGGAGGTTCAGAGAAAACAAGATGATGAGCATTACCCCAAGCCAGAAGGTCGGCATTGACACTCCAAAGATTGCCGTAGTTGTCACTGTGGCATCCGCTTTTGAGTACTGATGCTTGGCCGAGTAGATTCCGATTGGGATGCCTACGGCCAATGACAGAAGCAAGGCTGGGATTTGAAGTTCCAAAGTGGTCCATATCCATGGAGCGACCAGGGAAGTCACCGTCCCAGAATACAAAGAACTGCCCCAATTGCCCTGAAGGAGGTCGGAGAGCCAGTAGAAGTACCGAATGTATACGGGTTGATCAGTGTGGAAGTAGTGTTGAAGGTATACAAGCTGCGAAGGCTGAAGGTTCTTGATTCCTAACCTGACGATGTCTATCGGGTTTCCAGCCGCATTTGTGATAAGGAATGTGATGACCGAAACCGTGATGAAAACTGGGATGGCGAACAGAATCCTTCTAACGACATAGCTCAGAAGGCTAGCCAATCGGTACCATTGCTGGCTTTGTGATAAATATAAGTTGTTACCACGGGGGAAAATCCCTTCGTTATGATAGTTCTTTACAGTGGGTCGGCCGACGAGGATATGGGCCTCGCATGAACCCCGTACGATGGAAGTACTTGGCTGCAGTCTTCCTCTTCATCAGCCTGATATTCTTGGCGGCAACGTTGACACTGCCACTCGTGAAGTCACCCCAGGAGGTCACTTATCTGGGCCCAGCCGTGCCATATTTCGGCGGCAATACGACCGTAAGTGGGTACTATATTCCGACGGTCGACCAAGGTTCCACCGTCAAGATTGCGGTATCCAATTTCGTTCCTGGTGATGTCGAAATCTCTGTCTTTCCTACCAGGGAAGGTACCATCGCCCCTACGAGTGGTCCGGAATTCATCCAGTCTCTCCCAGCGAACATTACAATTTCAATCCCAGTCAGAGCGACCCATCCCTATGGAATCTACATCATCTCCTACAACGGTACGACCTTCGTTTTGCGAGTATTCGCCGTCTTTTCTTCCTATTTTTGGCTAGGATCCTATGCATTCGCCGGAGTGGTGGGTGCCCTTTCCTCGGGAATCCTACTATACTACTATACTTTCATGTCTAGGAGGTGGAAGCTGGAGCAACAGGCCATCAAAGAGGCAACCCACAGGCCTTGACCTCGTGGGAGATACAGTTTGTTAGATGATTGGACCCACCACCATGGGATGGTTACCGAGCCCCCCAGGACTCTCCTAGACCTTCTCCAGAGAACCTTGCCCTCCTCCTCGGCCATGGAGGAATCTCTGTCCGCTGCCCGCTTGGACCTCGGGCTTGCGGAAGAAGGAAGCTTGTCCCCGGCGTGCGTAGCCTACGCTCTACTCAAACGTAGGACCCAGCCCGAGGAAGTTTCACGCCTGCTTTCGTGGCGAGAATTTGAACAGCTGGCGGCTGCCCTCCTCCGGGCGGCTGGGTTCGTGGTCAAAGAGAACCTCATTCTTACGAAACCTAGGGCGCAGATCGACGCCGTCGCCTTTGGAACATCGATAATACTCTGCGTCGATTGCAAACATTATCGAAGAGAGCCTGGCCCAGCTTCGCTCCAAAAGTTCGCCACTGCCCAGCTGCGACGCAGCGGCCTCCTTAGGAAGAAGACCGACGACCCCAGGCCGATCGCCTCCGTGATTCTCAGCGTGTCCGAACCCGAGGGAAGTTTTGTGGAAGGAGTTGCGGTGGTCCCAGTTCGGACTCTCAGGAGCTTCCTGACATCTCTGGATTCGTACACAGAACTGTTCGAACTCAGGTAGGGCCCAAGTTCGGCCATCCGTTAATAAGACTGAGACTGGCTCGCCAGTCCGTGGTCAAGGTCGTCCTGTGCGGCATGGGCGCCATAGGTACGGAGATTCTTGACTACCTGCTCAAACGCTCCCACGAAGTCCTCGCAGTCGTGGACAGCGACCCGGAGAAGGTCGGAAGGTCCGTGGCCGAACTCACGGGCCTGCCACTGGGCATAAGGGTTGCGGGGTCGATTCAGGGTGTGCAGCTCGGCGGGGCAGACGTTGCGATTTTCTCTACCACATCTAGAATAACCGGCATGGCTGATGACATCTCCTTTGCGGCTTCGTCAGGCGTGGATGTGGTCACCACCTCGGAGG
>JAPCJK010000127.1 GCA_027886975.1 Nitrososphaerota archaeon | reverse complement strand
CTCAGAAATCTTAACGAGGTTCAGGAGACTTAGGACACGCTGGCGTGCCTCCTCTTTTGGGATTTTCTCGTGGGCCTGGATGACCTCGGCGAGCTGGTATTCGACCGTGAACAGAGGGTCGAGAGAGGAGTTGGGATCCTGGGACACGTACCCAATCTTCCTGCCACGGATTCCTCTCATTTCGGAGTCTGACTTTCCCACCAGATCCTCCCCGTGGAACAGTATCTTACCAGAAACAATCCTTCCCGGCCGTGGGACGACTCCGAGGACGGAAAGTGCGCTAACGGTTTTGCCCGACCCGGATTCCCCAACAAGGCCGAGGGGTTCTCCCCTGTTCACTTGGAAAGATGTGCCATCTACTGCCTTCACAACTCCCGCTTCAGTGAAGAAGTATGTCTTGAGGTCCTCTACCTGCAGGAGGGTCTCCGGCACTTATGTCTACTCCCTTAACCTCGGGTTTAACGCGTCACTTAGACCGTCGCCCAGCAGATTGAAGCCTAGGACACATAGGACGACCGCGATACCTGGAAAGAAGGAGACCCACCAGGACGACCTCACGTACTGGAAGCCGTCAAAAAGGAGGTTGCCCCAGGTTGATGCCGTGGCGTCCCCGAAGCCGAGGAAACTGATGATGACCTCGGTAAGTATGTTGCCAGCCACCGACAAAGATGCGATCACAATGATGGGCGAGAGCATGTTCGGGACAATATGCCTGAACAAGATCCTCGTGTTCGAAGCACCCAGTGCCCTTGAAGCCTGGACAAATTCAAGCTCCCTGATCCTCAGGATTTCGCCTCTGGCGATGAAGGCTATCACTGGCCATCCGAATATCGCGAGGGCGAATACGATCAGGTTCAGGCCAAGGCCCGCGGCTACGAGAAAGAGGAAGATCTTTGCGAAGAGGAGGATTATGATAAGAATTGGAAGAACAAAGAAGACTTGAGTGAGCCCAAGCAGAAGGGACGCCGCGATGCCCCCTCTGTAGCCGGCCACGGCGCCTACAAGCAGTCCGATGACGACCGAAATCAAAGTTGCCGCTACTCCGACGTACAAGTCGCCCGCCGCGCCATGGGCGATTTCACTCCAGACGTCGATTCCCGAGGTCTCGGTTCCTAGAGGGTGTGCCCAGTTCTGAAATGGTGGGAGGTTGGCGCACCCCTGGTACAGGCATGCGAAGCTTCTGCCAGGGTATGGAGCGGCAAAAAGACCATAGAAGGCCAGAATAAAGAAAGCCCCGACGAAAGCGGATCCCGCCAGTCCAGATTTGTTGCGTTTGAACCTCCGCCAGGCTACTGCCCATTGGCCTGCGGAACGGCGTTTGTACTCCTTTCCTTTGTCTTCACTCAAAGTCTTACTCGCGGGTCCAGATAGGCATAGGCGAGGTCAGTGATTATGTTCGCCGCGAGAACCATTATGGTGATTATCATGGTTATGGCTTGTATTACGGGCAGGTCTAGCTTGCCTGCCGCAAGGACGAATGCGTAGCCCAGCCCAGGCCAGCTGAATGTGGTCTCGAGCCCTGGCGCTCCGCCGAGTGCTACCCCGAAACTGAGGCCCACCACCGTTATCACTGGCGTGATCGCATTTTTCAGAGCGTGCCTGTACGTGACCCGAGATTCTGAAACGCCGCTGGCCCTCGCGGCAAGCACAAAGTCTTGCCGGAGCGTCTCCAGCATGTTCGCCCTGGTGAGCCTAACGATGGCAGCCAGAGACACGAAGGT
This sequence comes from Nitrososphaerota archaeon, assembly GCA_027886975.1. Classification (GTDB taxonomy): domain Archaea; phylum Thermoproteota; class Nitrososphaeria; order Nitrososphaerales; family Gagatemarchaeaceae; genus UBA183. The sequence continues at coordinate 2,323 of JAPCJK010000127.1, read as the reverse complement.
CAACACGAAGAGAGGGAGGGCAAGATGTGCAAGGCCGTCGATTACTATGTTACCTCCTATGTAGTAACCCTCTATCGAAAGAGCACCGTAGGAGGGCAGCCAATGGAGGTTTAGAGAAAACAGGATGATGAGCATTACCCCGAGCCAGAAGGTCGGCATTGACACTCCAAAGATTGCCGTGGTTGTCACCGTGGCATCCGCTTTTGAGTACTGATGCTTGGCCGAGTAGATTCCGATTGGGATGCCTACGGCCAAGGACAGAAGCAAGGCTGGAATTTGGAGTTCCAAAGTGGTCCATATCCACGGAGCGACCAGGGAAGTCACCGTCCCAGAATACAAAGAATTGCCCCAGTTGCCCTGAAGGAGGTCAGAGAGCCAGAAGAAGTACCGAATGTATACCGGTTGGTCTGTGTGGAAGTAATGCTGTAAATATAAAAGCTGAGACGGTTGGATGTTCCTTAGTCCCAACCTGACAATGTCCACCGGGTTTCCCGCTGCATTGGTGATAAGGAAGGTGATGACCGAAACCGTAATGAAAACTGGGATGGCGAACAGAATCCTTCTAACGACGTAGCTCAGAAGGCTGGCCAATCGGTACCATTGCCAGCTTTCTGATAAATATAAGTTGTTACCACAGAGGAATCGTCCTGCAGCCATGGTTATTCTCTACGCCGAGTCCGCCGGCGGAGCTTGAGGCATCGTTGAACCCCGTGCGCTGGAAGTACTTGGCGGCGGTCTTCTTCTGCCTTAGCTTGACATTTCTGGCTGCGACGCTAGTTCTGCCCCTTGTGAAGTCACAACAGGAGGTCTTCTACCAAGGTCCTGCAGTGTCCTATTTCGGCGGAGACACGGCCGTAAGTGGCTACTACATTCCAACGGTAGACCAAGGTTCCATGGTCAAGATTGCAGTGTCCAATTTCGTACCGGGAGGCATTGAACTTTCTGTCTTTCCAACCAAGGAAGGGGAAATCTCTCCTACCGGGGGTTCGGTATTCTTTCAGACTCTCCCTTCGAACATCACAGTTTCGTTCACATCCAAGTCGGCGCAAGCCTACGGTATCTACGTTATTTCTTACAATGGGACGACTTATGTTATGCGGGTGTCTGCTGTATTCTCGTCTTACTTCTGGCTGACCGCCTACACATTCGTTGGAACAGCGGCCTCATTATCCTCGGGTATTCTGTTATACTATTACAGCTTCAGTTCCAGGAGATGGAAGTTGGAGCAACAAGCCATCAGAGAGGCGAAGCAGGGTGCCTCGACCAAGAAAGAGACACAGGCCGTTAAGAGACTGAACCCGTCTTAGCAACATGATCCCCGAGCCTCCCACGACCCTCCTCGACCTTCTTCAGAGAAGCTTGTCCACGGCCGGGGCCATCAAGGAGTCTCTTTCAGCGGCCAACGCGGATTTGGGCCTTGGAGAACAGGGGATCCTCTCTCCAGTCTGCGTGGCCTATGCCCTCCTCAAACGGAGGACCCAACCTGAGGAAGTTTCCCGCCTGCTCTCCTGGCGCGAATTTGAGCAGTTGGCAGCGGCCCTGATCCGGGCGGCTGGGTTCGTGGTCAAAGAGAACGTCACCTTAACAAAGCCAAGGGCCCAGATCGATGCCGTCGCCTTTGGAACATCTATGATACTCAGCGTCGACTGCAAACACTATCGAAGGGAGCCTGGCCCAGCTTCGCTCCAGAAGTTCGCCAAGGCTCAGCTGCGACGAAGCGGGCTCCTCAGGAAGAAGACCGACGACCCCAGGCCGATCGCCTCCGTTATTCTTAGCGTGTCCGAACATGAAGGGAGTTTTGTGGAAGGAGTTGCGGTGGTCCCAGTTCGGACTCTCAGGAGCTTCCTGACATCTCTGGATTCGTACACAGAACTGTTCGAACTCAGGTAGGGCCCAGGTTCGACCATCCGTTAATAAGACTGAGACTGGCTCGCCAGTCCGTGGTCAAGGTCGTCCTGTGCGGTATGGGCGCCATTGGGACGGAGATTCTTGACTACCTGCTCAAACGCTCCCACGAGGTCCTCGCAGTCGTGGACAGCGACCCGGAGAAGGTCGGAAGGTCCGTGGCCGAACTCACGGGCCTGCCACTGGGCATAAGAGTTGCGGGGTCGATTCAGGGTGTGCAGCTCGACGGGGCAGACGTTGCGATTTTCTCTACCACATCTAGAATAACCGGCATGGCTGATGACATCTCCTTTGTGGCTTCGTCAGGCGTGGATGTGGTCACCACCTCGGAGGAGATGGCATACCCCGCCTACTCCGGGGCCGGGGTTGCCGAAAGGCTCAACAGGATTGCCACGGACAAGGGGGTCACAATCCTAGG
>JAPCJK010000126.1 GCA_027886975.1 Nitrososphaerota archaeon | reverse complement strand
GCTCCGACTCCGCCAACGACGACGAGGACTATGACGACTATCACAATTCCGATTCGGGAAATTGCGTGCCGGTTCCTACCCGGGTAGGTAACCATCGCCACGGCGACACTGTTTTCCTTATTTATACATTAACTTCTGCAGTCATCTGAAGAAGGCCTCAAGTCAGTCATTTGGAAATTTCTGTCATCAGGGGCCCCGGCTGGTCTCTAATCAGCTCAAGAGTGGCGCAGTGAAGTCCTGCAATCGCGAACTTCTGACTCTCGGAGAAATCGACCTGGATGACATCGACGCCTCTCTTTTCGAGTTCTTTAGTGGTCCGAGGCGAGCCCTTGTTCATTATGACCTTGCCAGCCTGAAGCGTGACCCCGTTCACGGCCAAATCCCAATACTCCTTCTGAGGCACTTCCACGATGTCGAAGTTCATCCTCTTGAGGTATCTCACAAAGGAATAGTTGACGAGCGCTGGATAAAGTGCGACGACCCCCAAGTCTGCTGCCATCAGAAACATGTCGGCATGGGACGTCCCGATGTTACCCTCGCCTATGTCATTCATCCAGCCTGGGCTGTGTGTGACGATGAATTCAACTCCCAACCTCTTGAGCACGAAATCGATCTGTTCCAGTCCTTCCTCATTGCAGACGACCGATTCGTTGAAGACGAAGTGCGTGCTATCCAGCCATCGCCCTGCGCCCGGCTCACCGATTCCCTTGCCGTGGATTGTCAAATATATTGGAACCCCCAGGGCTGTGAGCGTCTTTGTCCAAACAACCTCTCTTCCTCTCTGCCAAGACCCAAGCCCCATCCTGTGGATGATGGCCCCTCCTCTTACGACTAGGCCGCCCCCAGCAAGTGTAACCATGTTCTTGAGATAGCCGTAGGGCCCTATCGCCGGAAGAGGAGGCTCGACGTAGTTCACCTTGACCCCATTGTCCTTCAAGATTCGGTAGTAGTCATCGAACTGCCCCTGAAGCTTTGGCAGGTTTGCCCTCCCCCGAGAGGAAGAGTAGTAGTACTGCCATTCCTTCTCGTATTCCTTCCTGGTTTCGTTTTCTGTTGGTCTGGAGACGAGCACTTCTTTGAGCTTCCCCAATCCTTCAGCGCCCCACTTCTTCCCCCAGATCTTCTCAACCTCGTCGTAGAAGTCAGTCTCGTGCAGCATCCAGTTCTTCGTCGGCTTTCCGCTCTCGAACCATTTGTTTCGTTTGATAGTCTTCCATTCATCGTAACCCTTCGCTGGGTAGGGTGAACTGTATGTCAGAATATGCTCTTCGCCCTCAGAATCGATTACCCGGAAAGGAACCTTCTTTCTAGGCAAACTGCCCACAGAAATTTTCACCTCCTAAAAGAATTACGTCAATCGCTCAAATCGAGAATTCGTATATATTGTCGAGGCTGGATGCAAAACCGAATCTCGGTGGAATCGCAAGTTACAAACCTCGACGGCCGGACGATCGCCGAGACCACGATTCGGGACTTCAAGACAGCCCTCAAAGGGACATTGCTCCGACCGGGAAATCCCGAATATGAAATTGCCCGCAGGATCTGGAACGCAAACATCAAGAAGCATCCAGCCCTGATCGCGGGATGCACGGGCTTCGCGGACATCGCTCTCTCAGTCAACTTCGCAAGGGACAACAACCTCCTCGTCTCCATCAAGGGGGGTGGCCACAGCATCCCCGGCCTGGGACTCTGCGACGGCGGCCTGACCATCGACCTGAGCAGCCTCAAGAGAGTGAGGGTGGACCCCGAAGAGAAGACAGCGGTCGCAGGCGGCGGGGTGACCTGGGGCGAGTATGATCACGAGACACAACTCTACGGCCTCGCATCGACCGGCGGGGAGATCTCCACGACAGGAATCTCTGGCCTAACGCTGGGGGGAGGGAACGGGTGGCTGTATGGCATGTTTGGGACAAGCTGTGACAACCTGATTGGGGCCGAGGTCATCACAGCCGACGGAACCTTTCGCATCGTCAACCAGGACCAAGAGAAGGACCTGTTCTGGGGACTCAGGGGAGGAGGCGGAAACTTCGGCGTCGCCAGCTCCCTGAAATACAAAATCCACCCCGTAGGCAAGGTCCTCGGCGGCTTCGTTGGCTGGAATCTCGACATGACAAGGGAGGTCATGGAGTTTCTCGAGGGATTCGTGAGGGACCTGCCGGACCAAGTGGGCAAAATCGGAGTTGAGGTGATAGCCTCGCGGGAAGGAGTGCCGATGGTCATCATCAGGCCCGGGTACTTCGGGCCGACTGAGGAGGGGCAGAAGCTCCTTGCGCCGATTCAAAAGCTGGGCAAGCCTAGATATGACAATCTGAGGGCGATGAGCTACGAGGCCCTACAGAGTTCGAGGGACCCGTACTGGCCGTGGGGGAGGCACAACTACTTCAAGTCAGGTTTCGTTGAGGCCCTGACGGACGACGTCATCGAGACCTTCGTCGCGCACACGAGAAATGTCCCCTCGCAACATTCACAGATAGCGGTGGAATACTACCACGGGGCCTACTCGCGCGTAAAGCCAGACGAAACCGCGTATCCGCACCGGCTCACAGGATGGAATCTCGCCATAGGCGGCTCATGGCTGGACGCCTCCGAGAGTGAAAGGAACATCAGTTGGGTGCGGGCCTTCTGGGATGACATAGAGCCGTTGATGTCGGGCGGGGTCTACGTCAATTTCATGAGCGCAGGGGAGGACGACCGAGTCAAAGTCGCTTACGGCCGAAATTACGACCGGCTGGTTTCGGTCAAGAATCGCTATGATCCGACGAATCTCTTCAAGGTTAACGAGAACATCAAGCCCAGCATTTCGTCGAAGAAATGACGAACCGGTTCAGATTCCTGGCTTGCTCAAACTGTGCCACGACTTACCCCACCGACTACCACTCCCGTTGTACGAAGTGCGGAGGTATCCTGGAGGCCCATTACCGGCTGGAAGGGAAGTTCCCGACCGACTTTGAGAGGAGAAGCATGTGGGACTTCGCTGATTTCTTGCCGCCAGTAAAGGAGGAGAATGTCGTGTCACTCGGGGAAGGGTGGACCCCGCATGTGCCGTCGCCCAACTTTGCCAAGAGGGTGGGCCTGCGACACGTCTGGTGTAAACTAGAGGGATGCAACCCCACGGGCTCTTTCAAAGACCGGACTGCTTCTCTGGGCCTTTCGCTGGTACGAGAATGGGGAAAGAAAGGAGTCTTCGCCGCATCTGACGGAAACGCTGGGGCAGCAATCTCCGCTTATTCTGCGCGGGCTCAGGTCAGGTGCCTCATCCTCATCTCGGAGGATGCACCTACGCAGAAGCTCGCACAGATCATGATATACTCGCCAACCCTTCTCCGGGTCAGGGGCCTCTATGAATCGGCCTCAAGCTTGGAATCAGCCCTCGCACAGGCCCAAGACGTGCTTCCGGACTGGCTGAACCTCTTCATTTGGGCGCCGTTCAACCCGCTGCTTGTCGAACCCTACACATCAATCGCTTACGAAATTGCTCTGAACAAAGAGATACCAGATTACATCTTCGTCCCTGTAGCTGGAGGGGAGCTTCTGTCGGGCATCTCTAGGGGCTTCCAAGAATTACGAGAAATGGGGATGCTTGACAGAACGCCCAAGCTCGTAGCGGTCCAGGGGAAAGGGGCAGACCCAACCGTGCAAGCGATCGAAAAGGGCCTTGACAAGGTGTTGGAAACGGGTCCTCCAGTCACTGTAGCGGGGGCCATCCGAGTCAACTTTGGGGCCGAGCATTCAATCAAGGCAGTAAGAAAATCGGGGGGATTCGGAATCTCTGTTACGGACGAGCAGATATTGAATGCGCAGAAACAAATCGCTCGGGACGAGGGAATCTTTTGCGAAATCTCTTCGGCAGTGGCACTCGCCGCGATTTCCGAGGCCTTGAGCCTTGGGAAAATGGGGGCCGACGAGACCGCTACAACCATTTTGACCGGAGCGGGCCTGAAAGACTATCTCTCGACCGATGCCGACTTGTCTCGGGCCCCGATATCAGAGAGCGTCTCGTCACTCTCAATGACGTTGAAGAAAGTTATTGCTACTGGACGGACAGAAGTCGCTGCCTAGATTGCGAGTTCGCCGAGGAACAGTCT
>JAPCJK010000125.1 GCA_027886975.1 Nitrososphaerota archaeon | reverse complement strand
GGATACGCGACCTGCTACGCTGTGGTCGGCCAGGAGATCCGTGGCATCGAGAGGAAAATCAAGGATCCCAAAAAGAGGGTGAAGTTTTCGACCTACCTCTGCAGCATCGGGTTCCCGCCAAGGAGCTTGTACAGGCGGATGCTGACTGAATACGCCGCCAAATTGAAGTAGAAGCTTACAAGTTGGATGTCATGGGAGGGTTCGATTCCAAGGCTGAGGCATTCCTCAAAGGCACTTACTTTGGAAAGATTGCCACGATAAGGAAAGACGGTTCTCCTCACGTCACCCCCATCTGGTACATGCTGGACGAGGGGAAACTGATTGTGAACACCACCACGGACCGGGTGAAGTACTGGAACATCAAACGCGACCCAAGGGTTTCCTTCCTGGTCGACGATGGGTATCCCTACATCATGATTCAGGGGAAGGCGAGGATAGCCACCGAACGCGACGCCTTGAAGGACATCGAGTCACTGGCCATAAGATATACGGGGGAGGAAAAGGGCAAGAAGGTGGCGCGTGACCGCTACTGGAAGCAGCCCAGGGTCTCGATAGAGATTGTCCCGGAACAAGTCCTGGCCGACCTTTAGAAGGCCTACTTCATCGCTCTGACAAAAAAATCAGTCACGAAGCGTCTGTAAGCATCTTCGTCGCGGCTCTTGGCAAAATGGATGTGCTGAAAGATGGCCCTGTTGAGCATGCCAAGCAAGCACTCTGCTGCAAGGGCAGGGTCGGTCCGACGAAATTCTCCCTTCGAGATTGAGCGCTCGATGAGATTCGTAGCTACGGCTTTGACCAACTCCAGTCCCTCGAAAGCCATCTGGGCGCTTTGCTTGTCCAGGGTGGCGGAGTCTCGCATGTAGAGCCCGACGTCGAAAGTGTGTTCTGGAAAAGAAGACAGATACGTCGAAATGAACGACTCCAGCCCCTTCCGTGGGTCACTGGCCTTTGAGGCGGCGGTCAACTTTTGAATGAAATCGACCATGGGAATCTGTTTGCGTGCGACTGCGTCGAAGAGCCCCTTCTTGTTTCCAAAATGGTAGTAAATTACAGGAGCTGTGGTCCCGGTCTCCCTGCAGATGTCCCTGACCGACACGTTGGCGAACCCCTTCTGGGCGAACATCTTCGAAGCGACTTCGAGAATCCTCTCGGCAACCGCGGGGCGCTCCTGGGTCTGCAAGCTTGGGCGAAAGACCTTTTCAGCTTATTTAACGCTTGAAGGATTGTATGGGAACTTCATCTCGCGCATCAATGAGGCAAACTCCGGGTCATCCCTGAGCCAGTCGAACCTGGGCTCGACGTTTGACCAGACAAGCCAGCTCGAACGCTCGTCGAACGCCCTCCGCAGCCAGGCGAGGACCTGCTCTCTGTCCCTGAACCCATTGTAGACAACCGCAATCCAGTACGACGGGACGTACCTGCTCTTAGAACGCTCCTTCAATCTCTCCAACACTAGCATCGCTTCCTCCTTCCTCCCGGCAGATGCCAACCCATGTCCTAGCATGCCTAGGGCCAGGGTACCCTCCCCCGAGAGTCTGACTCCTGTCTCAAGCTCGGAGATCGCCTCCGCGAACATCCCTTTCTCCAGATAGGGCCTCCCGAACCAGATATGGGTGAGCATAAAACTGGGGTCAAGGTCCACGGTCCTCCTGTATTGGTCGATTGCCCTGTCGTACTGCCGAGAGAGATAGAGGACGTGACCGACCCCTGCGTTGATTGCCAGATTTAGAGGGTCGAGTTCCTGCGCCTTCGATATTTCCGACAGGGCCTCGTCAAACCTCCCAGTGGCCTTCAGGAGGTCAGCGAAGTAGTGGTGGGCAGCGGCGTAGCTCGGGTTAAGCCTGATTGCCGCGCGGAACTCATCCTCCGCCCCTGCCCAGTCCCAGTCGTACTGGAACTTGATCAGACCCAGTGAGGCGTGTGCTTCTGCGAGTCCCGGGTCTTGCGTAAGGGCTTTGCCGACAGCCTCTTTCGCCTTTGGGTACACGTCGTTGGGGGCGCTGAATTCCAAAAGAGCGAGGGTTGCAAAGCTGTCCGCCAGACCAGTGTACGCCTTCGCGTAGGAGCTGTCGGCTTTCAGGGCCTTCTGGAAGAACGAAATTGCTTGGTTCAGTCCTTCCTGGCTCCGCTTATTCCAGTCTTGCCTGCCACGCAGATAGTCGACGTAGGCTTCGGTGTTGATGGTCGCCTTGGAGGATGCGTCTGACCCTCCGAGCACTTGCGTCCTAAGTGCCTCAGCCACTTGTCTCGCTATGTCTCCTTGTATCGCGAATATGTCCCTGAGACCTCTATCGTAAGTCTGTGACCACTTCGGCTCCTCGTTCGACGTGTCCACGAGCTGAATGGTGATTCGTACCTGCTCTCCTGCCTTCCTAACGCTCCCTTCCAAGACATTTCCTACATTGAGCTCTCTCCCGATCTCAGAGATTGTCTTGCTCGTGCCCTTGTACTTCATCACAGACGTACGGGCGATGACCCTCAGCCCCTCCGTCTTTGAAACTGAGGAGATTATCTCTTCCGTCATCCCATCGGCGAAATATTCGTCTGAAGGGTCAGGACCAATGTTGGTGAAAGGGAGGACAGCGACCCTGTCTTTGGATAACCCGAATTTGGCTGCCAGGGGCCGAGGGGAAGGAAGGCCGTATCCAACGATGCTGAATACTTCGACTGGGGAGGCGACGTTCTTGAGTGGTGGAGCTCCCAAGGACTCGAACCTGCATTCGACCTTGTTCACTACGCTCCCATATACCTGGCCAGAGACACAGACCCCGCCCGCAGAAGCGAGGGGCTCTATCCTTGATGCGACGTTTACAGCGTCCCCCGCCACGTCTTCCCCCGTATGGATTACGTCACCCAGGTGGATTCCAATCCTCACCATGATTCTTCGCTCCTCAGGTCGCATCGCGTTTGCATCTTTCAACTTGCCCTGAATCCCAAGGGCACACCTGACGGCATCAAGGGCGCTTGCGAACTCGACCAAGAAACCGTCCCCGGTCGTCTTGACCTCCCTCCCCTTGTGTTTCTCGAAAAAGGGCCTCATCATCTGTCTCTCATCGTTCAGAAGCTCCATCATCAGGGCTTCATTTCTCTGGCCGAGCCCCGTGAAACCGACGGTGTCAGTGAACATGATCGCAGCGAGTCTTCTCTCACCCTGCAATGTATCAATCTCTTCAGCAAACTCGATTGCTGGCGGAACCTGATTAGCTTCGACAGCCACCTCACCAGTGTCCAAAAGGCGAATCCTTTTCCAGGATGAATCGTGCGGCGCTCCGCGCATCGCCCTGATTCTCATCGAGTGCACGAGGCCCTGGGAAGAGTCTTCGGCCCTGAATTCGATAACACCGTCGCAGAACGATTCGAACTGGGCATAGAAGGAATCCGAGTAGACACCGCGGAGGACAGAGTGTAATGAGCTCATTTCCCTCCTCCGGGCAAAGGGCACGGTCTGTGTCCTGAAGTGGGAGACAACTTTCGCCTCTCCGTTGTATTGCACCAAGATGGAGGTGTCGTCGTCGATGTGAAATCGCCGCTTGTCGTTTTCGCGGACTGGTTCGCCAGCGTCCTTGATGTCCGCTTTGGTCCAGTCATCTATGTTGACCGACAAGACATCAGCCGTGTAGCTGGGAAATGGATGCCCGGCCTTCTCCGGCTCGCCTATTCCAGTCTGGATCGTGTAGCTGTCCACTATCCTGAAACTATCATTTGCTTCCAGAGACTTCAGGTCGAGGCCGAACTTCTCCAGGCCGCTTCTGATGTCGCCGGGCACATGAGTGAAAGTATGATAGTCGGCTTTCAACCCCATCTTTAGGGCCTGGGCGCAGAGGGTCAAAGAGGCCTCGAACCAGAGTGAATTTGGTTCGAACTCCACTAGGTAGTTCTTTCCGAAACCAAGGCCTCGCGGCAGGACCGTCCCTAGCAGTGGAAGGTCCAAACTAGTCAAACTCGCCTAGTACGGATGCGGGACTATTTTATCCGATTCCCTTGCTGATTATGCGAGGTTCTCTTACTAGTCCATGTCGCCGTCGCCCATGCCGCCCTCCCCTCCTCCTGGCGGCCCGGACGGGGCCCTCGACTTGCCCGCGGCGATGACGTC
>JAPCJK010000124.1 GCA_027886975.1 Nitrososphaerota archaeon | reverse complement strand
ATACGCAATAAACCCATTTTACTGGCTCGGAGCGCTTGCAGTAGTCGCCTTCGTCATACAGGGGATTACGGGTATGGTGATGATGCTGTACTACGTGCCCAGCCCGACTCAAGCCTACCCTTCCACCCTCTACATTTTCCAGAACGTCTATTTTGGCGCGTTTCTTCAGACTGTGCACCTGTACACCGCCTATGCGATGATCATGCTCGCGTTCATGCACCTGATGCGCGGCTACTTCGTGTCCGTACACAAGAAGCCGAGGGAGCTGATGTGGGTGACGGGGATGCTCATGGGGTTCGTCACCCTGGGCTTTGGATTCACGGGCTACTTGCTTCCTTGGTCGGTGGTTTCGAAATCAGCGACCGACGTTGGAGTCGGAATGATCCAGGCGCTTCCTCCACCCGTCTCATCCTTCCTTAGTTTCCTGGTCGTGGGGGTAGGGGGTGATGCGGGGACCCTCCTCAGATTCTACGACCTCCACGTGGTGATTTTGCCGGCGGTCCTCCTCGCCCTCCTGGTCGTCAAGATGTACATGTTTGAGGCTCACGGGATATCCGAGCCAGCGCTCGGAGACGCCTCCCAGTTCCGCATGAAGAAGCTCCTGCCCATCTTCCCGGACGTGTCTCTCTATCTTCTCGAGCTCGCAGCCCTTTTCGGGGTCGGGATGCTATTGATTTCATTCCTCTTCCCGGTCACGCTTCCTCCCGCGTACACCCCACAGCTGGCTGCAACCACCCCGGCCCAACCCGATTGGTATTTCCTCTGGATATATCAGATATTGAAAATCTCAGCCTTCGAAGGCGGCGGGCTCCCGGTCGCACTCACGCTTGTCGCCGGGGTTCTCTTGCTTCTCGTGGTGCTACCATTCATTGATCGAGGTGAGAAAAGAAAAATTTCGGAACGGCCAAGATTTATCGCCATCGGGGCAATATTTGCCGCTGAGCTGATTGTGTTGGCGGGTTGGGGCCTGCTGACCCCCGGTCAGGTAATCCCGACGCTTCAGGCGACGCTCGTCCTCGGCGGTACGGCGTTAGTGGTGGGACTGATGGTTCTCGGCGTTGCCAGAGTATTGCGAAAGAGAGTTCGCGCCCCTGATGCTTTGGCGGCGACGTCGATTCGGACGGCGCAACTGAGAGTTGGCTTGGCGATGATAGGCATAATCGCTCTCGGAGCCCTCGCCATCGGCGTTTCGATTGATTCAATGGTCCAGATCGCAATGAACGGGTTCGCGTTCCTCCCAGTGGCTAGACTAGCCGGGTCTTTGGTTGGCATAGGAATCTCAACTTTCTTGTCGATTTTTCTGATTTTCCGATTACATTCGGGAGCGGACTTGATGCGGAGAAGAGTGAACTTCCTTAGTGCAGGATGGAACGATGCTGAAGACTAAACGGGTAGTCGTCCCACTGGTACTTCTTCAAGCCACTTCGGTTCTAGTACTCTGGTCTCTCGACTCCGTGAACCGCTCAAGTCAGGAGATTATCACCCTTTTCTTAGCGATTGACCTTCTCTCATTCGCCATCATCGCTCACGTCTATCGGTCTGCCCGTGGAGGCGTGACCTTAGGAAGGCGCTGGATTGTGGCGGCTGGCCTAGCGTTACTGCTATTGTTGTTCACGACCCTTTTCGTTTCTTGATCTGATCTAGAGGCCTGAGGAGAAGTTTGGCCTGGCTGTGGCGTGAAGTATTGAAGGGTTGACCCCCTCGTTTAACTTCAAGCTATTTCAATCAAAAAGGAGAAGGAGTAGGAGAGTCGGGATTTTTCCCGGCTCCCTCTACTTCTTGAAGTACGTGACCACGAAGCCAATTCCCCCTGCGAAGACTCCCGCCATCGCAGTGATGACTGCGTATCCTGCGGGGGTTACCAGAGGTCCGAGGATGTTCACGTGCACCCATCCGGCGTTCTGACCAAGTCCTCCGACTGCAGTAGGTAGCAGTGCTGCGCCGCCCAAGTATCCTCCGTACATCAGCATGGCCGCGGCAGCGACGACGCCCACGTTCATCAGGATGAGGTGAATCCACGCCAGGTAGTTCGCAATTCCCCTGTAAGGCCTGTTGAGTATCACTTCAAAGTGATGGTAGAAGAGCGCGGTCGTTGCGACGGCTAGGACCCCGACTACAATGTAGAGGATGTACCCAACCGTAAACCAGGTTCCCGCACCGCCGCCTGCAACCACCATTGAGACTGGAGGCTCAATCCATGGCAGCACCAGAAGTGCCGTCACGAGAGTGGCCCCGAGGCCTTGTATGATTGCGGCGAAGATGAACCTGTTCGACCATTTGCTTCTCATGAAGTAGGCCAGCTTTGCCCTTTCGTCTTCGGCTTCGTGCATTTGCGTTTTTGTGGTCATCATTTTCTTACCCTTGTTATCCTAGGATGACTCGGTGCACAAGAAGCCATCCGTAGAAATGCACGCATTTGCGAGCAATCGAAGAGTAAATAACAGCGGATGGTGGTCGAACTGAAAGGAGATGGCTCGCACAAACATTTCTGTGGACCAGCTCGTGTTTGACGAATTCTCATCTGAAGCACAGAGGCAGAACAAGACGCTCTTTGCCTTCGCGAATGAATCTTTGAGTACGATAGCGAAAATCGCTGCCGAAGGCGGGAACCCACTCGATCTTTACAAGATGTGGCGTGCTGTAACTTTGCTGAAGCAGTTCGACGCAATCACCTTTCCGTCGGATTTCATCGACGAGCTGGTTTCCAAAGACTACACTCGGGACAAGAACGGAACTCTCAAGATGTTCCGCGACTTGGGAAGCCAAATAGTGGGGGTCCTGAAGATAGCGGCAGGGAATCTCGATGAGCTGTCGGAGCTCGTCAGGAACTTCGCTGGGCTCCTTCCGGTGAAGCAATTCACTCTGGCTGCCAAGGATGATAAGAACAAGGTCGAAATCAGCGTAGTGGGAGCAGGGAGGAAAATCGAATCTACTGAATGCGCGTTGGAATTTCTCACTTCGGTCTTGAATGGGTACGGGTACAACGTAACAAAGAAAGAGGTCAATGTCGGTACAATCAGAATATGGGCGTCGCGCAGGGGATTTGCGTAGCCTCCGGCGAGACTACCTTATCTTGGCAGCTTCAATCGACTTTGGCTTCTTTGCGGTGATATGCGAACTGAAGTACTTGAATGGGTATTTCCCTATTTTCGCGTCCGACACATGGCCATTTATTGATCAAGGTTATTCATGGTCCTGGGCTTGACAGAGAATGACTCACCAGCCTCGATTCCGCGAATTAGAATCAGGATAGAATCACTTTCAGACCTCGTCTTCGGGCTGGCCCTCTCGATTGGGTCGCTTGTCCTGATCGGCAAAGTCCCACAAAACGGCCAGGATCTAGCTGCCAACATTCTCTTGTTCGGATTTGGATTTCTTGTCGTTGTAATGATTTGGCTGGGGTATTCGAGAACAATGGCGGTCCTTCCCGGAGAGGCCCCTTCAGCTCTTTACTTCAATCTGGGCCTTCTATTCTGCGTGGCCCTAGCTCCGTACCTCTTCTACGTCCTATCTTCCTCCCCCACTGACGAAGTATTGAACGCCGGCTCGATTGCCTATGCGCTCGACGTAGGCTTCATGTTTCTCCTGCTTGCAGCCCTGGCCCGCCTCGTCGTCAAAGGAGAGGAAAAAGCTCGATTGGGAGGTCACTCCTTGGTCCATCCGGTCGTAGTCAAGAGGTTCAAAGCGATAATGAAGGCCGAAATCGCTGGTGGTTTGATATTCGTCGTCTCTGCTTTGCCTGTCTTCTGGGTAAACACACCGATCGGATTCTTGAGATTCATCTTGTGGTATTCCGCCTTCGTGATTTTCGGGTTTACACGCTTCTACGGTAAATCTGAAACGACTAACGGGGAACAACTGCGTTAATATCGTCCCCAGTTCGGCGCAATCCATGCAGCTAACTCTGGCCGCCCTGAGGCGTCTCCCGAAGGCCGACCTGCATAGCCACATCGACGGCTCGATCGCGCCATCAGAACTCTTCCGAATTGCCAAGAAATTCCACAAGAAGATATTGACACCAAAGGGGGGCGAGCTCGACAGCGTCACGGCCCTGATGAGGTACGTGAGGGGCTATGGATACAGCTCGATGCTCGAGAACATCGTGGGCCGATTCTACCCGATAACGAATCTGATGCAAACCAAAGACGTGCTAAGAGAGGTGGGGTTGTCT
>JAPCJK010000123.1 GCA_027886975.1 Nitrososphaerota archaeon | reverse complement strand
TATCTGCGGCGTGACCTCATTCTCCTTCTTCTTGCTGGAATAATAGTAATACCCTAGAACGCCTCCCCCACCTACCCCGAACAACACGGCTGCGGGCCAGTAGTTCGGGAGAGTAAGACCGCCCCCTGTCGCTCCCGGAGATGTCGAATTGGAAGTCCTCCCAGGCGCGATGATGAGGTGATAGCTCGAAGAAGTAGGTTGATAGAATCCGTTCCCCAGATAGTTTGCCGTGATCGTAACGGGAGAAGCGCTGGAAAAAGGGGTGAACGTAGCGGTGCATTTCTCGCTGCCTTCATGAGGAAACGAGCATGCTGTGGAATTGAGCCCGCCGTCGCCCCCCGAACTCGACCACTGAATGGTCCCCGTGGGAGGCGGCGGACCCGCACCGGGGTAATCGACAATCGAGTACATGTTGTAGCTCAGGTAGACGGTGCAGGTCGCCACCAAGCCGACCGGGACCGTCGAAGGAAAGCAGTTGACCAGGGCCGAAGTCGGGGACGTGGTTACAGCGAGGGTGGTGCTGCCGGTCGCGGGCAGATTGTTCGAGTCTCCCTCATATTTGGCCTCTATCAAAACCGGTGAGGCAAGCGAAGTAGGAACGTAGTAGGAGGTGCATTTCAAGTCGATAAAGGTGTGGATTTCGACGCCGCTGTCGCATGACCGAGGATACCACCCCCCAGGACCGGTGCTCGACCAGGTGATGTTCCCGCCTGGGCTCATTCCCTGAACCGTCGCAGTGCACTTGGTAAAACCATAGACCAAGACAGGGGTAGGGCTACAGGAGATCGAAACTGATGACGCATAGACGTTATGTCCTGGAAGTCCTGGTAGGATTGTGAAGAGTAGAATGAGTGCCACTCCGAAACAAATGTAGAATGAACGACTGGGGATCCGCGTCCCAGCACCTCGAGATGATGAAATTAACGCAGGCCATGGCACCGACGACCTCCCGGAGTGCCCCTCCAATTCTACGGATTCGCCGTTCCACTTACTTAAGCCTTGGAAGAGGCCAATGTCCTCCACCACCTTCTCTCTCGGACAACACCTACTGTGGCGGGTCCGAGTCGGCATGATTCACCGCCTCCGTGTTCCCTGACTCAATGGACTTCCTCGCCGCTTCGAGGACTTCGATTGCTCTGAGCCCTTCCTCAGGCGGGACCGGCGGCGCAGACTCCTGCTTTTTTATGGAACTCAGGTACTTCCTGATGAGCACATAGAAAGTCTTCTTGTACGGCGAGACAGCTCCGTAGCCTGGCATTCGCGTGTTCATCCGAATGTAACTCCTCCAGCGTTGGATTGGCACCGCAAGGTCGTCCAGAATCTTCCGGGTAGTTCTTGGGATGGAGATAGCTCGACGAGAGGGCCATCTCAAAACGAAGTCTCCGACAAGGTCGCCATCAAAACGGACGCCTTCCTCGGTGAAGATTCGGAATGCCAGCAAGGGCGACTCCGAATCCCACTCAAACTCGGATACTCCAATCGGGCCGCTGGTGTTCACAAGGAAAGTGTAGCTGTCGAAAATCGGGTTCTTGACTCTCCTTGCCACCGCATGCATCCTCTCAATCCTCCCCAAAAAATGCTCCAGGAGGTAGGCGTGATGAACCATGCTTTCGAAGAGGAGTCCGCCTTCTTGGTCGGTCATGGTCCATTTCGGGCGCATGTCGCTGTAAATGAAGAAGTCATTTAGATGTGCGCGTGAAACCTTCAGTCCTTCTTGGTCAATCAAGCGCCTGGCCTCCATGACGCCGGCGTAGAACCGTTTGTTGTGTTGGACGCAGAGCAAGCGCCCGCTCCTCCTTGAAGCCGAGATCATCTCCTGACAGTCCTTCGAACTTAATGACATCGGCTTCTCGACCAGCACATTGTGGCCTGACTCAAGAGCCTGAATGGCGAGCGTCGAATGCGTATGGGCCTCCGTAACTATGTCGACCAGGTCCAGGTCGAGCTTCAACATCGCCTCGTGGGTGAGGTGGGTTTGCTCGGCTCCGAACTCTCGCGCCATCTGCTCGGCTCTCCCAGGCACAGGGTCACAGACTGCTACAAGCTTCACGCCCGGGGTTCGTGCATAGACCCTGAGATGATTCGCGGAGTTTTTCCCGCAGCCCAGGACCCCGACCCTGATTTGACGCAACAGTGCGGCCCGGGGGCCACCGAATAAAAGGTGAAGGCGAGAACTGCACGGGACTCCTCGGTCGCAGTCGCGTTTTTGATTGAGCCTTCTCAAGAATTGAATCGTCAAACGCTATTAACGTCATTCACTCACCTTTCGACATTGGTTCGACCCGCTGACTCCAAACTCAGGGCCGCTGTCCTCGCAGCCACAGGAATGGTCGGACAGAGATATGTGAGCATGCTGTCGAACCACCCGTTCTTCCTGGTAACAGTTGTCACTGGTCAAAGCAGCGTGGGCAGGAAATATGGGCAGGCCACCGCATCAACCAACCTACCTATTTCGGAAGAAACGAAGAGGTTGACCGTCAAGGCAACCAGCCCCGACTCGCTTGACAACGTCGACGTCGTCTTCTCTCCCCTTCCCACTGAGATTGCCAAGACCCAGGAGCCCCAGCTCGCTCGAGCAGGGTTAAGGGTCATAACCGATGCAAGCCCCCACAGAATGGACAGCCTCGTCCCCCTCATCGTCCCGGAAGTAAATCCTGACCATCTTGAAATCCTTGAACGACAGAGAAGGGCAAGGAAGTGGAAGGGCCTGCTCGTAGCGACCCCTAACTGCACCGCTGCAGGCCTAGCCCTGGTGCTGAAACCGATCCACGATGCATTGGGGCTGAAGAGAGTGGTGGTCTCCACCCTTCAGGCAGTCTCAGGGGCCGGGTACCCTGGGGTCCCCTCCCTCGACATCATAGACAACGTGATACCATACGTCAAAGAGGAAGAAGAGAAGATCGAGACGGAACCTCTGAAGATGCTTGGAGAAGTCGGAAATGGTCGCATCGCCCCTGCCAAGTTCGAGATAGGTGCAATGGTTCACAGGGTCGCCACAACAGACGGACACCTCGAGTCACTTTACCTCGAGACCGAGGACAGGTTCGAGCCCGAGAAAGTAGCGAGGATTCTATCGAAGTTCCGTGGCGAGCCTCAGAAACTCAAACTCCCGACTGCGCCGAAGGAGCCAATAATTGTGACGAGGCTAGAAGGGAGGCCTCAGCCCAAGCTTGACAGATACGCTGGCACTGTCCCGGGAATGAGCGTCGTCGTAGGGAGAATAAGGAAGGGCTTCGACTCGAAGTCAGGAAGGCTTACCCTGCTGTCGCACAACACAATCAGGGGCGCCGCGGGCTCCACCATCCTCACCGCCGAGCTGATGTACAAGAAAGGCCTTCTAAGCTAATTGAAGATGACTCGCTCAGCTTCCGGACCGACTGGCCCTTCTGGCGCAGGCCCCCGTCGAGTGAGGAAACTTAGAGAAGAATCAGCGAGCCTGGGGTAAGCAGTTAGAATGAAGACGATAATAATGAAATTCGGAGGAAGCCTAGTCGCATCACCTCACGGCGTCGGAAGAGCGGCAGACCTGGTGGTGCGATGCAGACGGGAGGGTTCCGAAGTGGTCGCAGTTGTTTCTGCGTTGGGAGAGGTGACTGACCTACTTCTCCGGGCAGCACACGACGCCGTCCATCATGATGCAAAGAAGATAGACGAGGCCATCCACAAAATGAAGTTCATCCACTCTTCGGTCATCGAGCAGACAAGCGTCAAGCCTGACGAAAAGTGGGCCCTGAATCGCGCAACCGCCCTAGCTCTCGAGGAATTGAAGCGCACCCTTCTCGGAGTGTCTGCTCTGGGGGAGCTCTCCGCAAGGTCCAGAGATTTGATTCTCTCATTCGGAGAGAGGCTGTCTGCGCCTATCCTGGCGGCCGAAATAGAAACCAGAGGTGTCAGCGCTCAGACCATGACAGGAGGTGAGGCAGGGATCGTAACGGACAGGTCCTTCGGAGAGGCAGTGCCGAATTCAGCAGTAACCAGCAGGGCAGTCAGGAAATCCATCCTGCCAAAGCTCGCAGCAGGCGAAGTTCCGGTTGTGACAGGTTTCATAGCGAGGTCAACCGACGGCGAGGTCACCACCCTCGGCAGAGGTGGGTCGGATTACACGGCTACACTCCTCGGCGCTGCATTGAAGGCAGCTGAAGTTTGGATCTGGACAGACGTAGACGGGATCCTGAGCGCGGACCCACGCATTGTGAAAGGCTCC
>JAPCJK010000122.1 GCA_027886975.1 Nitrososphaerota archaeon | reverse complement strand
CGACTTTTGTCTTCGTTCATCTTCTTGGCGGCGGCTTGGACCGACTTTACGATGTTCACGTAACCGGTGCACCTGCAGAGGTTCCCTTCTATCGCTCTGCGGATCTCCCTCTCACTCGGGTCAGGGTTTCTTTGGAGGAGGTAGAGCGACGACATCAGCATGCCTGGCGTGCAGTACCCGCATTGCAGTCCGTGGTTCTCCCAGAACGCCTCCTGCAGCGGGTGTAGCTTCTCTCCCTCGGCGAGCCCCTCGACCGTCATCAGCTCGGCCCCGTTCGCCTGGACCGCGAGCACCATGCAGGACTTCACCGTCTTGCCGTTCATGAATATCGTGCAGGCGCCGCAGTGGCCGGTGTCGCAACCGATGTGCGTCCCTGTCAGATTGAGTTCGTCCCTGAGGAGGTGCACAAGAAGGGTGCGCGGTTCCACCATGGCGCTGTAGTCCTTGCCGTTTATCTTGCACTCAACTTTGGCCAAATCATTCCTGAGCATGGATCTTGCGATGGTTCTCAACTCTCCACTATGCTTTTTCCAGCTGCCCCTGAAGGCAGCCGAAGAGTTGTTTTATCGTTTTTTCCGCCTGGCCACTCAGGAGCCTCTGTCCCACGGAAGCGATTCTGCCCCCGACCCTCGCCTCTGCCAGCCACTTCATGTTCGTCTTGCCGTCCGCCTCGGCGAGGTCCATGGTCGTCTCTAGGTCGATGGTGCTCCCCATTCCGGACCCGCGAGCAAGAAGCTTCGCATGAGACGGAGGTTGCTTCTCCACGGTGGTAAAATGCATCTTGAAATCCCCTTTGATGAAAGAGATCCCGGCCTTTATCACCGCCGTGAAGTCGTCAGGTGATTTGACCTCCAAGCTCTGTAGGTCGGGCATGCAGGCCGAAATGCGCTTGGGGTCGGTCAGAAATTCGAAGACTGCTTTCCTCGGAGCTTTGACAGAGAACTCGCCTTCGAAGTGCAATCCGTGTCTACACCCGGCTGAGCGCCAGCTTTACCGCTCTTTTTGTGAAAACTTTGATCATTTCAAACCTGTACTCTCTGCTGCCGTGCATGTCCGAGGGTGGGTCGGCTTCTGTGTTCGCCTTCTCGGCACCCGCTGCTATCGTCTCCTCGTCTAGCTTCTTTCCCTTCAAGTATTTTTCAGCGCTCTTCGCTCTGATGGGAGTCGGTGCGACCGCGCCGAGAGAAATTCGAACGTCCTTGCAGACGTTCTTTGGACCGACAGTCAGAGCCACCCCGACGCCAACTATGGCGAAGTCTCCCTCCCGGCGGCTGTGCTTGATGTACGCCGACCCAGACCGTTTTGGAAGGTAAGGAATCTGGATTTCTGTCAGAATCTCATCCTTCTTGACCGCCGTGGTAAAAGTGTCGACGAAGAAATCTGAAGAAGGTATGGACCTTCGTCCACGCATGCCGCGGGTCACGAATTTCGGGTCCAGAGCCAGGAAAGCAGTGGGCAGGTCAGCGGCAGGGTCGGCGTGGCAGCAGCTCCCCCCCACAGTGCCTCGGTTGCGAATCTGTTGATCTCCAATCTTGCTCGCCGCGTCAATTAGTATTGGGAAGAGCTTCTGGACTCCTTTGTCACGCTCGAGGTTGTCGTGAGGCGTCAAGGCGCCCACTGCGAGATGCTTCTTTTCCTTCCTGATGTACGCCAGATCGTCCCTCACCTGAGTTATGTCGACCAGCGCGCTCGGCGCTGCGAGCCGGAGCTTCATCAGGGCGATGAGACTCTGGCCTCCAGCCAGAACCTTCGAATCCTCCTTATCGTGTAGAAGCTTGATCGCTTCGTTCAATGAAGTGGGAAGGAAGTAATCAAACTTCTTAGGATACAATATCCGAAAACCACCTCGCTGGTTATTTTAGGATTTGTGTCAAGGGACACATTCATGCGCGCACCCCCTGCAATTCTTCAATACGATGCGATAGCATTTTATGAGGCAAAAGCTGTTTCAGGGCTAGAGCGCCGTGTCGGACAAGGCCACAGAGATTCTCAATGCAATCGGGAGTTCGAAGGCCTACGACCTGGGCCAACCGTACTGGTCGGGGATGCCCGTCCACCCGGCCGATCCCCCCTTCCAATTTTTCTTGTACCGATATCACGAGCACACCAAGAAGCTCTTCGAATCACTAGCACCCGGTTTCTCTGATTCCATTGGGCTCCTGGTCACGTCCATGCATTCAGGGACTCACTTTGACACGCCCATACACATGGCCCGGGACCTGAAGTCGTTGGGTCAGGACCTCACCAAATACGAACAAGACAAGGGTTATGTCGGCCTGCCACCAGAACTGAAGAGTGTCGACCAAGTCCCGCCTCTGGTCAAGAAGGGAATCCTTCTGGATGTCCCGGCCTACAAGGGTTTGGACATCCTGCCTGAAAGATACGAGATAACTCCTGAGGATCTAGAGAAGACGGCGAGGATGGAAGGGGTGAACATCGAGAAAGGGGACTGCGTCTTAATCAGGACAGGCTATTCGCGCTTCTTCACCACAGACTCAGACGCCTATCTTCACAAGTACGCAGGCCTCGGTGCGGAAGCAACCAGGTGGCTTGCCGAGAGGAAGCCCAGCATAGTCGGCATCGACAACCTCGCCGCCGGGGTGCCAAAACCTTTCGAGATCCACAACATCCTGCTGAGTGACAATGGGATATTCATGATGAAAAGCCTCAACCTCGAGGAGCTGGGACGAGACAAGAAGTACACCTCGGTGGTCGTGGTCCTCCCGCTGAAGATTAAGGGAGGAGAGGCCTCGCTAGTCAGACCTGTTGCGTTTGCGTAGGTGAAATCCTATTGGTTTTGGAAGTAGGGCAGCACCTTCGTCCCGAGTAGCCTGATGCCCTCCAGGTCCTCGGGGCCTCTGCCGAAACCGAAGTTTATCCTGGTCAGGCCTGAATTCATCAGGCGGGATACCTGGCCGATTATGTCATCGGGGGTCCCCCAGGGCTTGAAGGCGTTGACCGATTTCTCCGAGACCAAGGATGTGGCCAGTTTGTGGTCTCGCTTGGCGAGAGCATTTCTTACACCTTCGACTTCGGCCTTGTCTATTCCCACGAAATCCGTCATTGGAGTCAGGTAGGGGAGATAGAACGCCAGCGATTCCCTGGCGAGTCTGAAGGCCAAATCTCTGTCCTTGGACACCACGGTCCCCGACACCAGGCCGAGCTCGAGCGATTTCGGGTCCCGGGACGATTTGGCTGCCCCTACTGCGAGGTTCTTTCGGAGCATGACTATGTACCTTGGGTCAATTATGCTGCTTACCATCACTCCCGTCACCTCCTTCATGCTCCCTGCGAGTTGGCTCATCTTGGGTCCCCACGTCCCAATCCAAATGGGGACTCTCCTCGCCATCGAGCTACGAGACTCCCAACCTCTAGGTGGGGCCCACCGAAACTTGGCCTCGGCGGTCAGGCTGAAGCGGTCACCCTTGAAATCAACACTCCGACCCCGAATGAGGCTGTCGATTACGATTATTGCCTCGCGGACAGCACGCATTGGGTGGTCGATAGACAGTCCGACGACATCGTGAAACGCTCCCCTGCCAATCATCAGGAATGCCTTTCCTCTAGTTTCTTGATTGAGATAGCTGATGAACGCCGCGATGATTGCCGGGTGATAATGGAAAGGATTGGTGACTCCAGGACCTATGGTCAAATGCGTCTTCGAATTTCGAACGTAAGGTGCAATCCGATCTAGCACCGTCCACGCAGGCTTGAACAGCAGGTCGTCGTAAACCTGGAACATGTCGAAGCCATACCGATTTGCCAACTTCAGGCATTTCAGATAATGTTCGTCGGATTGGCTCGCTTGGAAGGCTAAGCCAAATTTCATCCTAGGAGAAGTCACCAAGAGACGAGTTATACCCCCCTTATGCGGCGGGCATGCTGAAGCCGCCGTCGCAAATGATCGTGTTACCGGTCATGTGGTAAGAGTCCTGGGAGGCAAGGAAGACCGCTATGTGGGCAATGTTGTCCGGATTCCCCAGTGTCCGCAGGGGAGTGTGGTCCACGACCCACTTCCTTCTCTGATCGGTCCAGTCCTTTCTCGCTCTCAGCGAAGCGGTGTCCATGTACCCCGGAGCAAGCGCGTTCACCCTGACGAAGGGAGCGAGGGCGAGGGCGTACGACTTCGTGATCCCTATCACTCCGTACTTGGCCGCGGCGTATATCGGGGACCTTGGGCTCCCAGTGACAATGACGTTGGAGGCCACGTTCACTATCGTCCCGCTCTTCTGCTGGTCGAGCAT